>CALMUD010000268.1 GCA_937872735.1 uncultured Bacteroidales bacterium | reverse complement strand
AAAATATTGTATTTTTGTCGTATTATAAATTGTAACCCTATTTCAGGACGGGACATTTGCAAGAAAAGTCCAATCTAATGAAAGAAAAACGCAACTGTCAGCATTGGAGATTCTTCTACCTTTACGACACAAAAGAACAGGACTAAAAAGAACTATTATGAAAAGAGCCATAATCACATTGGCATTGGCCATATCGGCAGGAATACTGAATGCGCAAGCACCTGCTTTTCCAGGAGCCGAAGGATTCGGCCGATATGTCAGCGGCGGCCGCGGCGGCAAAGTGATACATGTAACCAATCTGAACGACGACGGAAAGGTTGGCAGTCTGCGCTATGCACTGAACCAGACTGGCGCACGCATCATCGTATTTGATGTATCAGGTACCATAGCACTCAACTCTCGTCTGAATGTGTCACAAGGAGATGTGACAATAGAAGGCCAGACTGCTCCGGGCGATGGCATCTGTGTAAAGAACTATGACACCTATGTCGGTGCCGACAATGTCATTATCCGCTATATGCGATTCAGAGTAGGCGACGAGAAACCGGATACCGACGGCACCATAGACCGTGATGCCATTTGGGGACGCGACAATGACAAGGTGATACTGGACCATTGCTCCATGAGCTGGTGCACTGACGAGTGCGGCTCCTTCTACGACAATACGAACTTCACCATGCAGTGGTGCCTGCTGGAGGAGAGCCTCAAAGGGTCGCTGCATCCGAAGGGCAACCATGGATACGGCGGAATATGGGGCGGAGAGGGTGCCACTTTTCACCACAATATGCTGGCCGACCACGACAGCCGTAACCCACGATTCTGCGGCAGCCGATACACTGGCAAACCTGAGGAGGAGAAGGTGGATATGCGCAACTGCGTGTTCTACAACTGGGGCACCACTAACAGTGGTTATGCTGCCGAGGGCGGATATTACAATTTTGTAAACAACTACTACAAAAGCGGACCTGCTACCGGAACGGGCATCAAATACCGCATTTTCCAGCCTAATGCCGATGATGGCAGCAACAAAAATGTAAAAGGGACTTATGGACACTTCTACGTCAGCGGCAACTATATGGAAGATAAAGGTGAAAATTGGGACTGGAACGGCATTGACAATGCTACGGGTGTGGATGTATCAAACATCAAGAGTACTACTGAATATGCCTATGCGGCCGTAAGCACACACACTGCCGCCAAGGCCTACGAGAAAGTGCTGGCCTACGTCGGTGCGTCATTCAGCCGCGATGCTGTGGACGCCACTGTGATTGGCGACTGCAAAGGTCGTTCCTACACTTACACGGGTAGCAAACTGGGGCTGAAAGGCATCATTGATACCCAAACCGACGCCGGCGGATGGCCAACTCTGAAAGATACGGGGAAACTGACCGACACGGACAATGATGGCATGCCCGATGAATGGGAAAAGGCTCACTGCCTTAACCCTGATGATGCCAGCGATGCCAGCACCTACACACTGGACAGCAAAAAATACTATACCAACATTGAGGTATACTGCAACAGTCTGGTGGAGAACTTGGTAAAAGCTCAGAATGCGGAGGCTGCCAGCAGCATCAATGAATACTACCCTACACTGACAACTTGCGGAAGC
>CALMUD010000267.1 GCA_937872735.1 uncultured Bacteroidales bacterium | reverse complement strand
TTCGGGAGTCCCGCCTGTGGGTCCCGCCACGCCCGTAGTGGAAACAGCAAGAGTGGAACGCATCACCCTGACTGCGCCCTGCGCCATTTGTTCGGCTACCGGCTGACTCACCGCGCCATACTGGTCCAGCAACTGCTGGCTCACTCCCAGCACATTGTGTTTCACCTCATTGGTATATGACACCACTCCGCCATTAAATATGGTGCTGCTGCCAGGTATCAGTGTTATATGGTGCGCTATGTTGCCGCCCGTGCAGCTCTCGGCGGTGGCCATGGTCCATCCGTTCTGATGCAGCATTTCACTCACCTGCATGGCTGCCGCACTCGCCTCTGTCTCGTTTTTATCTTCCATTCCGATTGTTTTTACGCGTGCAAATTTACACCTATTTTATCACATTGCACCAATTTGGCATTTTATCCGTATCTTTGCAAAAATCAGTGAGGGGCCTCCACTACAGCCCTTCACTAAAAAAGAGGAGGTTAGTATGCCATTAAATATTCCAAAAAATCTGCCAGCCGTAAAGCTCCTGCAAGAGGAGAACATCTTTGTAAAGACGTCAGACGAGGCTGACGCGCAACAGATTCGTCCACTCAAGATAGTGATACTGAACTTGATGCCTATCAAGGTGACCACCGAGACAGACCTCATACGTCTGCTGTCGAACACACCATTACAGATTGAAATAGACCTGATGCAACTGAAAAGCCACACATCCACCCACACGCCAGTAGAACACATGAAGGCTTTTTACAAGCCATTTGACGCGCTGAAGGGACACAAATATGACGGAATGATAATTACCGGAGCGCCGCTTGAGAATTTTGAATACGAGGAGGTGGACTACTGGGACGAGATGAAAGAGGTATTCAACTGGGCCCGTACCAATGTATTCTCCACGCTGTATGTTTGCTGGGGAGCTTTTGCCGGACTCTATTACAACTATGGAATTCCAAAGCATCCCCTCGATGAGAAGTGTTTCGGCATATTCCAGCACACGGTCAACGACCCTCTCCATCCTATTTTCCGCGGATTCGACGATGTGTTCTACGTTCCACACAGCCGCCACATCACGCTATGGAAGGAGGATGTGGAAAAGGTAAAAGACCTTACCATACTGTCCGAATCAAAGGAAGCAGGACTGTATATGATGACGGCCCGTGGTGGCAGGGAATTTTATCTGACCGGTCACCCTGAATATTCGCCCGACACACTCGACAACGAATACAAACGCGACCTTGGCAAAGGGCTGCTCATTGATATGCCCAGACACTATTACATTGACGACGACCCATCAAAAGGGCCACTGGTACGCTGGCGCAGTCATGCCAATCTGTTCTATAACAACTGGATCAACTACTTTGTATATCAGCTCACCCCTTACGACATTGAGCAGGTACACTGAGCACTGACTTCCGTATCACCATAGTATAGAATGATATAATGGGAACAGACGACAATCAATCCATAAGCGTGGCTGAGCGCAACCGCGTGATAGTCAAGACCAGTATCATCGGCATTGGCACCAATCTGCTGTTGTCGGCTACCAAAGCCGTGATTGGGCTGGCCTCCAATTCCATTGCCATTCTGCTGGATGCCGTCAACAATCTGAGCGACGCATTCTCGTCGGTTGTCACCATCATAGGTGCCAAGCTGGCGGGCAAAAAGCCAGACAAAAAGCACCCCTATGGATATGGACGGGTGGAATATCTGAGCGAAAGCCTCATCGCCGCCGTCATTCTGTATGCCGGCATCACCTCGCTGGTAGAGTCTGTGCGGAAAATCATACATCCCGAGACGGCCGACTACTCTACACTGTCGCTGCTTATTGTGGCAGGAGCTGTAGTGATAAAGCTGTTACTGGGTCTCTACGTGAAACGCACTGGCAAGAAAGTGAACAGCGGCTCACTGGTCGACTCGGGCACCGAGGCGCTGTTCGATGTGGTGGTATCATTATCAGTCCTGCTCAGCGCCATTCTATTTATAGGGTGGCACGTGAGTGTAGAGGCTTATCTGGGTGTAATTATCGCGGTGCTCATCATCCGCACCAGCATACTCATGCTGAGGAGCACCGTCAGCAGCATATTGGGCCAGCGCATCGACAGTAAGCTCACCAAAGGCATCAAAGCCTATGTCTGCCAACAGTTTGGAGTGAGCGGAGCCTACGACCTTTCGCTGCACGATTATGGTCCCGACCGTCTGATTGGGTCTCTGCACATAGAGGTGCCCGACACTGCCACTGCTGCCGAGATAGACCAGCTGACCCGACTCATACAGGATGGAGTCTATGCCGAGTTTCACGTCACGCTGGCCACTATCGGCATCTACTCGGTCAACACGCACGACACTGTAGCTGCCGACATCCGCGCAAAAGTGACCCAAATGGTGACCAGCCGACAATATGTGATGCAGATTCACGGATTCCATGCCGATACGGAACGAAAGAAAATCAGTCTGGACATTGTGGTAGACTATGCCGCCCCCAATCGCAAAGCGGTTTTTGAAGCAGCCATTGCCGACATTCAGCAGACCTTCCCCGACTACCAAATCAAGGCAAACATGGATGCCTACATCAGCGATTGAACATCTTTGATGCAAAAACAACGGGCTAATATTTGTTTTCACGTTTTTTATTTTTACTTTTAGAATATCAATAGTTACTCAAGATTATACAAACACAGAAAAAAATAACAGACAATGGAAAATATCTTAGCAAAAAAGGAGAAGATGGACTTCTGCATCAAGGAGTTCAACAAAATGGTAGCTGACGTACAGGCTGACCTGAACGGAGTGGATGAAGACCGTTCCAAATACAAGGGGCTCTACCCGTTTGATTACAAGGACCATGTGGAGGTAAACAAGGTGATACTTGACGCCCACATCGACTTGCTGATGGAGCACTTGAAATATATGAAAGCCAAAATCAAACATGACGAGGCCTACATTGAAAAGAGATAAGACAGAGGATTGACAAACAGACTTTTATCAATAGCCGTACCCCTATAGGTGCGGTTTTTTTTGCATCATGACAGCCCTTATCAGAGGCCCTCGGTAGCCGCTTCCAAGCCGATGATGGAAGAGCAGGTGAAAAAGGCCGTCATCGATACACCCAGCACCAGATCGGAAGAGCAC
>CALMUD010000266.1 GCA_937872735.1 uncultured Bacteroidales bacterium | reverse complement strand
TCTGTATGCCAATCGGAAACAACATAAGCGTGAATAATTTAAAGACTCCATTCTCACAAAGATACAAAAAAGGTTGACAACCTATTTTGCAAAGGTGCCAACCTGATATCTAAAAGAAAACAATTTTCATTGCTTGATTATTTCTTTGGTTACCGTTTTATTTCCCGCATACAGTTTCAGCAGGTAGGTGCCGGCAGGCAGACCGCCCACATTTATCATGCTGGCACCTTTCGGGCCTTTCAGCAGCATCCTGCCCGACACATCCAGCACCTCATAATGCCCGTAGCTGATGCCGACCACCGAGAGGACCCCTTGGGTGGGGTTGGGATAAATCCGCACCTGATTCGATTGCAGGCTTGTCACCCCGCTACCCAAATCACAGCATACGGGGTCACTCAGGTTGCTGGTATTGAGAGCATGGTAAGTGGCTGTGGCTGCAAAACAATACAACGCGTGCTGCTGCATGAGGGCACGGGGCACTCTGAATGAGAAATTGCCCTCGGCATCCGTACGGACCGAATCAACAAAAAGACGTGCGGTCTGTCTGGTGCTGTCCGTCAGATACAGCTCCACCATCGACAAGCTGTCCACCTTGCCACTCACCCTGACGTAGCCCCCATCGACCGACAGGTCACTGATGACTGGCACCGACAGCTTTTGGGCATTGGAGATGGCCAACGCTCCCGTCTTGATAAACTGGTTGTTTGATATGATTACCTGCGCTTTTGCGCTGTCTATCTGGATGGCATTGCCTCCATTCCCTGCAAAAATATTGTTGCGGACCACCTTGTACTCTGAGCGCAGTTTATTGGTGGATGGCATTATACTGCTTTTGGTTCTGATTTCTATTCCTCCCTTGGCATTGGGCACCATAGCTCCGCTTGAATCCATGCCCACTCTGTTGCCCTCCACTATCAGGGTGTCCGACCCCCTGTCAAAAAGGCCCCAGTCCACTGAGCTTCCCACTATCACGTTGTCTTTCACTGTGGTCTTTTCAGCTCCCACATATACATTTATATGTTTAATGGAATTTTTAAACTGATTTTTGTAAAGCACTATCTGAGATGGATAATGGGGAATCGACCGATACTCATTTCTAGTCAAATACACAGAGGACCAGCCACAACTATCAATCATGCAATTGGAAACCGTAACAGATACGCCATTAAGCAATGAATATATTCCGTATTCCGTCGCATTGCGTATTATGCAAGAATCCACAATGATATCCGACAATTTATCCATCGGATAATTTACATAAAAAGCACTTCCACTCGAATCGAAAGTGCATTTTCGCACCAAGTTTTGTCTGGCGGAATAAAGACAGATACCTACTGTCGAACAATTTTTGA
>CALMUD010000265.1 GCA_937872735.1 uncultured Bacteroidales bacterium | reverse complement strand
TTTCGGCTGTGAGCTTTGAATTTGAATAAAAAAAGGTAACCGCAGGCGCACAAAGAAGAGTGATGACAAACAGAAAACTCCAGATACCAGCGCTAGCCAATGAATTGCTATCAATCACCAAATAATATAAAATAGGGAGAAACCATACGATAAGGACTGTACACAACGCAATCACATAATACATATTGGAGTTGTACATTTCGTTGGAGAATTCCGAATTATAGTAAAGCATCTCATAAATGGGAGTGCTGAACACGATAAAAAGAACGGATACAACAACAGATATCACCAACCATATCCAATTGGCGGTTGTAATGTCACGACTATTTCTAATGTCTTTCATTTTATTATATTTTTAATTGTTTATATTCATATTCAGTTTGAAAATGTACGATTTGCCCTGGGCATCAAAGTAAGCATCGTAGATGCCCTGCATCAGATGTTTGAAGGCAAATGAGGTGTGCTTGAAATTAGAAGCATGCACATTCCGGTCATCCTCGCTGTTTGAGTCGTCAATCCATTGAGGAAGGCTATTTTTCAAGGCCAAAGTAAGCGTCTCGTTCATTATGGGTCCCCGAGTAACCAATGTGATAATATGGGTGGCGTCAGGAGCATACAGTTTTACGGTCTGATTCTCCTTATCGGTCTGAGAAATAGGTTCAATCGATTGAATTTTATAACCCGACAACGAGGTTATCTCGTAATTGTCCTTATTGAGTAAATAATCAGGTTGCGTGATAACTCCAGACAAATCAGCAGCGATGGTAACAACCGAGCAGCCTGCATGGTCATCAATCTCTACATTCTCCAGATTATGGATGGTATGTCCTTGATCCTTGGCGGCACCAAATCGGCCACGATTACGACGATTGGAAAGCAATACCGAATAATAAGGAGTCTGTCCGGACTTGTCAAAACAATAATAATTTTCAAACCCTGGGAGGCTCTTTATATCGGCAAATTCCTTATAAGTATCCTCCGTGAACAGGCGGTGAAGCACATCGCTTTTTCCAACAATCAGCAAATAATAGGGACGGTTCCCCCTATACGGAATACCCTTTCGGGGAGCATCAAACGGATAATAGGAGCCCACATAATCAGCATTCAATTTCACAATCACCGCACTTTTATCCAAATGATCTTTAAAAACCGATGTAGCCATGTTTTGGGCTGCCATCATCACTTTTTGAGGATTGACGCCTTTGGTATTGGCCAACGAATATATCATATCACTGGACAGGATGCTGACCTCGTTGCTTCCCGTATTGGTCAATAAATAATCGAAAATAGAAGAGAAGTCTGTGTATGACGGATCTCCATAGCCTTTAGTATCAGCAAAGACATCATTACTCATCATAAACTGCTTGAACGATTTGGGATACTTGGAAACCTTGCTGTTCACAACATAAATGTCACCCCTGCTTTTCTCTGGAACACTGTTAAGCAATTTGGATAACGTGCTTTTGAAATCACCTCTGCATTGCGGAGAATCATAGAAAACCATACTGCCACTCCGCTCCAGAAAAAACTTGAAATTAATAGGGCTCGCGTTTGAAGAAACAGAACCTTCGGCATCAGACAGTAAATAATCACATTTAATTTCCCCACGGTGATAATCGAGAGCCTTTTCTCTCACATATCTATCCAATAAATTGGGGTCAAATTTTCCATTGGCAATAAACT
>CALMUD010000264.1 GCA_937872735.1 uncultured Bacteroidales bacterium | reverse complement strand
TTTTTATAATTTTTTGTTGATTACGAATCAATCGGAGAATTATTCGAAAGAGGTGTTTTATTCCTGGACTTTTTTCCAGAAAGCATCGTCAAAATCCTTGCTTTCAAAGTCTTTCTGATGATCATACAGTACGTTTTTCTTACATTCTACTTGTTTCATTAGCGTTGGCTGTTTTTCACAATCAAGATAATCATCTGCGGCCGAACGTCCTCTACTGGCATCAGTGCATCCCGTCAGACACAAACACGCAGCAGCCATGACTGCAGTGCCACATTTACAAAAGATATTGTTCATTGATAAAAAAATTGAATAGTTAATCAAAATCAAAGAGTAATCACTTCAAGGTCACGCGGCACATAAACAGGACCAGCAAACACCGTCTGTCCTTCCGCCACATATCTGTCGCGCCGCTCCTCTATGGGAGTACGTGCCTCCGTGTGGAACAAGAGTGTGGCTTTGGCGTTCAGACTGGCCGCATTGCGGCAGGAGTCGAGCACCGTGCCATGATGTTTCTCGTAAGGGTGGAACTTGTCCCGTTCGGAATAGAGACAATAGGCCTCCTGCATCAGCAAGTCGGAATTTTCCACATAGCGGCGGTCCTCCTCATTGAACGGCTCATCGCCAAGGAATGACAATTTTTTGCCGCTAAGCAGACTGCAAGTGAACCCATGCTGAAGTTCCTTGGTGCTATGGAGGTCAAAGAATGTAGTCCGACGGCCCAATATGTCCAGCGAATCGCCATCAGCAACGGGACGAAACAGAATACGCGTGCCAAAGGTACTGGCAGTGAGTTGCGGCTTCATCACCAGACGGGAGATAGTCTGTATGGCATCCAGCGACTTTGGATGTCCGTATATGACGAAATTACCAGCATACCGGTTTTTGATAATGTGTTGCGAGATAGCCCTCACCATCCACACCAATCCCAAAATATGGTCACTATGATTGTGTGATATGAAGGCATGATGAATATTCAATTCAGAAATACCTGCCAATTCCAATTGACGCAATATGCCATTGCCACCACCTCCGTCCACCAGGAAATGTTCGCCACTGGCATCATCTGACAGGGTGAAACAAGTATTATAAATTTTGGTAACCAGGGCGGCACCAGTACCCAGCATTGTTATCCGTTCCATTGCACTTTTATTTATCAACATAAAAGTAGCAAAAAACAAGTCACAAAAAAAGCCTCGGAGCAAATAATTGCTTCGAGGCCTATAAAGTTATGTTTTAATCTAATTGATTAGAAAACCCATCCCAGACGAACTGATGGCTGAGCGTATGGAGCAAAAGTGGTTGTCTTATAAGCATTGTCACCATCGTTGTCTTCATCTTTAGATGTATACATGAAGCCGATACCAAACTCGACACCTACATACAGGTTCTGAGAGAAGTAATAGTTCATACCAGTGAAGGCATCTACACCAAAACCACGGTTGTCAAGATCTTCGGTTGTTTTACCATTTACCTTGGTTTTATCATTACCAGCCTCAAAAATCAACTCACCACCAATGTATGGAGTGAATTTGTTGGTGCCTTTGAATGAATAAGTGATACCAGGGGCAAAAGAGATGGTTCTATTGTCGGTCTTCGTATCAGTAGCCTCGTCATCTGTTGATTTTACATTCCAACCCAAACCGGCACGAACGCTGATATTATTGTTGATTGAATAGCCACCATTCAAACGGCCATTCTCCAAACCAACTTCACCACCCAAATTGCTGAAAGGGCAGAAACCAACTTCAACATTTACTTTGCCAGCAGCTGGCTTAACTGAACCAGACTCCTCTGCGTTTGCAGCAAAAACAGCTGCGAACAAAGATACAGCAAGAAATAATACTTTTTTCATTTTCTTTTTTGTTATTTGTTATTTTTATTCTCTTCTAAAACCGACGCAAAGGTATATCAAAAACAAAAATCTGCAAATGTTTTTTGAAATTTTTTTTGGTCAATTCTTAAAATTTATTTATCAATAAATCAACAAGTTACAAAAACAACAATCATAAGTACCTGATTATTTTTATGTTACACAACATATTTAGGAAACATAAAATGTTAAAAAGAATCAGACAAAAAACGTATAATTTTATTTTACAAAACGGGCAACAAAATTGATATATATTCAGTATATATCAATTTAAGACGTTCTGATATAAAAATAGTAACTTTGCATCATGAAAGACAAGCTATTCACACCCAGCTACGGATTCATACTTGCCGCCAATTTTCTGCTGTACTTTGGATTTTGGCTGTTGACACCCATACTACCCTTTTATATAACGGAAGCATTCAAAATTTCAATCTGCGAGTGGCCCCCCCACTTCCAGCAGAACCGTCTGCGATAAAAAAAAGGAGTTGCACCCGACGGCACAACTCCATTTCTCTATTTATAATTACGTATCAGTACAGAACTGGTCCTACTGACACCCCGAATATTCCTCAATAAGATTCCTCTTCGTTCGGAAAATTTTGGTTCTTCACATCTGCCGAATAAGATTTAACCGCATTGGATACCATCTCAAACATATTGGCATAGTGGCGCACAAACTTCGGTTTGAAATCCGGATTGGCGCCCAGCATATCCTGGCTTACCAGCACTTGTCCGTCAACACCGTTACCGGCGCCAATACCTATTATAGGAATACGCACCGAAGCAGCGGCTCTCTGAGCCAATTCGGCAGGTACTTTTTCCAGCACCAACGCATAGCAGCCCGCATTCTCCAGCAATTTCACATCCCGCAACAGTTTCTCCGCCTCGGCATCCTCCTTGGCGCGGACCGAATATCCTCCGAAGCAATTGACCGACTGGGGGGTAAGTCCCAGATGCCCCATAACAGGCACACTGGCACGAATAATATAACTGATGGTCTCGATAAAACTTTCTCCGCCTTCCAGTTTGACAGAGTCGGCTCCCGTCTCCCTTATGATGCGCACCGCATTCTCGGCAGCCTCCTTTTTGCCAATCTGATAGCTGCCAAACGGCATATCTATCACCACATGGGCACGCTTGGCCGCACGGGCCACACTGCGTCCGTATATTATCATTTCGTCCACCGTTATAGGCAATGTGGTGGCATTGCCCTGCATCACATTAGAGGCAGAATCACCCACCAGCAGCGCATCCACTCCAGCCTGATCCATGAGGGTAGCCATGGTGTAATCGTAGGCAGTGAGCATGGCTATTTTTTCGCCACGCACCTTCATAGCTGTAAAATCTTTGACAGTAACTTTCTTTATCTGTTCTGACATATCTAATTTTGGAATCTAAAATCAATTACAAATGTAAGAAATAAAACGACACAAAACATGGAACAACGATGAATGTAATACACATTTAATCAATCCTTCGCCTCAATTTTCTGCACACATTCAGGTGCAATATAGGGAGAAGCCACAGCCACAATGTCGGCTATGCGCACCACTACACAACGGTTGCTGCGTACCCGCAAATACTCCCCCTCAATGCCCGCCAATGGGCCACTGGTCACCCGCACCATTTCTCCCCGCTTTGCTGTAGCCCTGTCAGCATCCAGATAGAGCACTTCATCCGTGAGGGAGGCGATGCGCATAAAGCTGTCCATCTGAACCTCTTCTATCAACAGGGGGCGCCCCGTGGCGGCGTCCATGGCATAACGCACACTTGCAAGCTGAGTGGCACGCTTCAGGTCATCGAGTTGCTGACGTGTAGAATGGACAAAACAATAGCCACGCAGGGCCGACACCAGATAACGCTTGCCATCCTCAGTATGCGCGTACCGCTTGGGCATAAAGGTTTCCACTCCATGTTCTCCCAAGTATCGGCGTTCTGCCGCCCCATGGGCTGCCGACAAACGCAGCAAATACCATTGTTCATTTTCCTCTTCCTGCTGTTCCATTTCTTTTCCGTTTTATTCTTTACAAAGATTATGCAAAGATACGCAAAAAGAGTTATCCGTTTTTAGTTATGCTAAAATGAGTAAAACAATTACCTTTGCAGAAAGAAAGAGGAACGATGCTAATGGAAAGCAATAAAAAAAAGATAAACAAAGGGAGTCTAGGCTTTCGTCTGTTCAGAGGTTATGTGCACTTGTTCAACCGTTTCTTGTTCTTCAGACAGATTCACATAGTCGGTGCCGACCATTTACCGACGGATGGACAGCCGCTGCTGGTAGCCTGCAACCATCAGAACACCATGATTGACCCGCTGCAGGTCATCTTTGCCCTCCGTCCCCGCCGCGCCTGCATATTTGCCAGAGCGAGCGTATTCAGCAATAAATGGGCCGGTATGTTTATGCGCTGGATTGGAGCCCTTCCTGCCTACAGAATGCGCACCGATGGAGAAAACGCCTTGCCCCACAACAAAGACTCATTTGCCGAGGCTGGCGACCGAATGATGAAAGGCGAGGCCGTTGTCATATTTCCCGAAAGCTATCACCAGGACAAGCACCACTTGGGCGACTTCTCATTGGGGTATCTGCGTATGGCCTTCGAGACTGCCGAGCGATACCATTTTGAACAGGACATAAGCATATTGCCCATGGCCCATCACTATTCCAGCTATTTCGGAGCCCGCTACGAAGTCCAATTATCAATAGGTACGCCCATACCGCTCAGCCCCTACTATGAGGCATACAAAGCCAAGCCACGCACCACACAGCGCAACGTGAACGCGTTGGTGAGAGAGCAGATTGAACAGATGATGGTGGATGTTCATGACGAGCCCCACTACCTCGCCATCGACTACATTCGCCGTAGCTATGCCGATACCTATGCCAGGCAACATGGACTGAACCCTGACAGGTATGCCGACAGAACCCGGGCCGAACAACAATTAATAGTCCTGCTGGAAAATGCCTATCGGAACGATGAAAACGGCACACGGAAAACCTATCAGCTGGCGGAAGACATCAGACAAAAAGAGAATATCAATCGGCTTGACGACAAGGATTTTGAACAATGCACAGGACTTCTGCCGACCTTGATGAAAAGTTCAGGTCTTATCATCACTTTCCCGCTGTTCATCTTTTCCCTATGGCCCAATGCCCCTATCTACCTCATTTATCACAAGCTGCAAAAAAAGGCTCCCGATATGTTCAAAAGTTCACTGCTATACGGCACCTGCGTTCTCATCGGCATCCCTCTTTTTTACCCACTCAGCACACTTTTATGTGCCTTTCTGTTTCATTCGGTATGGATATCTTTTGTATATTTGTTAATTCAACCCATACTGAGCATCTTGGCATGGGAATATACAAAATCGGTCAAACATGCAATCAACAGTTGGCATTACTGCCGATGCGCCATCGCTGAAAAAACGAAAATAAAAAAATGGCGAGAAGAATTACGAAGCCAAATTGCTCGTATGGAACAATAATTGCATAGACAACATCAATAGACAGTAACAAACCGAAGAGAAGAGATAATAAATATGAACAGAAGAGTTGTGATAACAGGAATGGGCATCTACTCCTGCTTGGGCAAGACACTGGACGAAGTAAAAGAATCGCTCTACCAAGGAAAATCGGGCATCATATTCGACCCCATACGCAAGGGAATGGGGTTCAGATCGGCCTTGACTGGCCACGTTGACTTGCCCAATCTGAAAGGTGTGCTCACCCGCAACCAGCGTGTAT
>CALMUD010000263.1 GCA_937872735.1 uncultured Bacteroidales bacterium | reverse complement strand
CACACACCATTAACAACCACCAACTAAAAATCAACAAACAGAAAGAAAATTACTATCTTTGCAAGAATTTAACAAGATGAAACGGAATCAAGTGACAGAAACAGCAGCCCTGACAGACGAAGCACCGCTCAGGGTCCGGTTCAGCGAGGTGGACTCGATGAATGTGGTGTGGCACGGCGAATATGTGCGATACTTTGAGGATGGACGCGAATCGTTTGGCGAACATTACCACATGACCTACATGGACGTGTTTGCCGCTGGCTACGTCATACCCATTGTGGAGGTAAGCTGCCAATTCAAATACTCGCTCCATGTGGGCGACCATGCCACCATCGAGACCCGATACATCAACACTCCCGCTGCCAAAATCAAGTTTGAATATGCCATCTACAAGGAACCTGAGCATATTCTGGCAGCCACGGGCAGCTCCATGCAGGTGTTCATGCGCAAGGACACCAACGAGCTGGAACTGTCGACCCCCGATTTCTATCTTGACTGGAAAAAGAAATGGAACATACTGGACAAATAAGCGTTTTCGCCGCTGGCGACAATATCATCTCCTCGCTGGGTATCAACACGGCCGAGAATATGGAGAACATTCTGGCAGAGAAGAGCGGACTACGGATGATGGACGATAAGAGCCTCTACGTGGAGCCTTTTTTGGCTTCGCCTATCGACTTTGCCCGCATCGAGGCGCAGCCGCTGTTCAACAAGCTGAAAGACTACCACAAGCTGGAGCAACTGATGATTGCATCGGTGACCGATGCGCTGGCTCACAGCAAAGTGGACCCTTCATCGAGAAGGACACTGTTCATTCTGTCTTCCACCAAAGGAAACATTGACCTGCTGAAACAAGCCCAACCCGGACAAGAACTGGATGAGCGGCTGTTTCTGGACAAGATGGCCCGCAAGGTGTCCCGATTCTGGCACAACATCAACGAGCCGATGGTGGTCTGCAATGCCTGCATATCGGGTGTTTTGGCTTCGGTGGTGGCCCTTCACATGCTCAAGGCTGGAATGTATGACAACATCATAGTGGTAGGCGGTGACCTGCTGTCAGAATTTGTCATCTCCGGCTTCGAATCGTTCCAATCAGTAAGCAAGAATCCCTGCAAACCTTACGACAAAAACCGCGACGGGCTGTCGATGGGCGAGGGAGTCGGCACCCTGATACTCACTACCGACCCTGACAAGGCGGCAGGTTCGAAGCCGGTGATGCTGGCGGGAGGTGCATCGAGCAACGATGCCAACCACATATCCGGCCCCTCACGCACGGGCGAGGAATTGGCCATGGCCATGAGCGACGCGCTGAAAGAAGCGGGCCTATCAGCCGAGCAAGTGGATATGATTGACGCCCACGGCACCGCCACTGTCTATAACGATGAGATGGAGTCGAAGGCTATCGGAGTGGCAGGACTGACGGCGGCTCCGCTGCTCAGTCTGAAAGGCTACTTCGGCCACACGCTGGGGGCTTCCGGCCTGATTGAGACCATTGTCTGCATCGAGGCCATCCGCCGCCAGATGATTCCGCGCACACTCAATTTCGAGGAGCTGGGCGTACCCGTGGCGGTCAATGTGAGCACTTCCACCCACAAAGCCTCCGTCCACAACATTGTGAAGACAGCCTCTGGATTCGGTGGCTGCAATGCGGCGCTGATTATCTCTGACGTCACCCCTGGCGCACCCCTGGACAAATTGTCCGAAGTGGAAATCCTCAGTCAGGTGATAATAAGTCAGGCGGGAATATGTATCAACGGCAAGGAGCTGAAAATAGGCGATGAAAAACCAAAAAACACGGAGAAAATCGACAAGACCGAGAGGAAGGAGAAACCCGCCCTCATCAAATTGGAAGACCTTCCGCTGGATATTGATAAATTCGGAGGCGACTATGGCACTTTCATCCGTGCGGCATTCAAGTCAATCGTGAGCGAGCCTTACATCAAATTTGGCAAGATGGACGATCTCTGCCGATTGGCGGTCACCACTGCCGAGTATCTGCTCAAGGATGTTGACCTCTCGCAATACAATCCACGCGACATCGCACTGGTACTGGGATGCCACGCCTCATCGCTCGACACCGACCTGCGCCATCAGGCCATCATCAACGTAAAAGAGCCCTATCAACCCAGCCCCGCTGTGTTCGTCTACACATTGGCCAACATTATGCAGGGCGAGATTTGCATACGGCACAAGATAAAGGGTGAGAACATCTGCATCATCATGGACGAGAATGAAGAAGATTCATTTATAAGTCAGGACCAGCTGCAGCAGCTCACGCAACTGATATTTGCCAGAAAGAGAGCCAAGGTGTGCATCACGGGCTATGTTGACTTTCTACAAGGCAAGTATCTGTCGACTCTGTCGCTGGTAAAGCGGAAAAACTGATTTTTATGCCCCCCCATTTATTGCTTATCGATTAATCAACTGAATAACATACTAATTTATATGGACGAACAACTGGTAAACAATCTGAAACAACAGATTATAGACGAACTGAACCTGGAGGAAGTAAAACCCGAAGACATTGACGCTTCGGCCCCTCTGTTTGGCGATGGCGGCCTTGGCCTCGACTCTATTGACGCCCTTGAACTGATAATACTGGTGGAGAAACACTACGGACTGAAAATAACCGACCCGAAGAAGGGCAAGGAGATATTCCAATCGGTCAACACGATGGCCGAATACATCAAAGCCAACCAGAAATAAATGCAAACGCTTGTTACGGGCATTGGCGCCATCACCAGTATCGGCAACTCGGTAAGCGAAAACTTGCAGAGCCTGCTCGACTGTCACAGCGGCATTGCCCCTATGCAGATATTACAGACGGTACACGAAGTGCCTGCCGGTGAGATAAAACTGACCAACAGCCAGCTGGCCGAACGGGCTGGTCTGCCCACTGACGGCGTCTACTCACGCACCATGCTGCTAGGACTGATTGCCGCCCGTGAGGCAATGTCCGATGCCGGCATAGACCCTGCCCTGATGAGGGTAGGACTGATTTCGGCCACTTCGGTAGGCGGCATGGACCTGAGTGAAAAGCATTTTGCACAGATACGCGAGGGGAAAGGCCGAGCCCGCTATATGCTGGAGCATGACTGCGGTGCCAGCACCGAGCACATTGCCAACCGGCTGGGCATCCGCCAATTCACCACTACGGTCAGCACGGCTTGTTCCTCCTCGGCCAATGCCATCATGCTGGCCGACCGGCTGCTACGCCACCATTTGCTGGATGCAGTGGTGGTGGGAGGTGTGGACCCGCTTTGCCGTTTTACCATCAACGGATTCTCTTCACTGATGATTCTCGACAAAGAACGGTGCCGACCTTTCGATGCCTCGCGTGCGGGGCTGAATCTTGGCGAAGGCGCCGGCTATCTGGTGCTGCAACGCGATGACACGCCGGCAGCCCACACCTATTGTCAGCTGAAAGGATATGCCAATGCCAACGATGCCCATCACCAGACGGCCACCTCTGAGCAGGGCACGGGTCCCTGTCTGGCAATGTCGAGAGCTCTGATGAAGGCCGAGATGAAGCCCGACGACATTGACTACATCAATGTGCATGGTACCGGCACCTTCAACAACGACCAAAGCGAGGGCAATGCGCTCTGCCACGTCTTCGGCGACAAGGTGCCACGGTTCAGCTCCACCAAGGTCTATACGGGGCACACGCTGGGAGCCTGCGGGGGCATAGAGGCCGTATTCTGCGTACTGTCGCTGATTAACGATGTCATTTTCCCTACTTTCAATTTTTCCCACCAGATGGAAAATTCGCCACTGATACCCGAGACGAAGGTGGTGAAAGGGGCTCACCTGCACAATGTCATGTCAAATGCCTTTGGCTTTGGCGGCAATGTGTCGTCCATCATTCTGGGGCTATAATCTTTTTATCCTGTAACGCCAATGAAAGCCTACATACAATGCTGCACCAGCATCAGCCACCATGCCACTTTTGGCATCGATGTGCCGCTGGCCGATTGTCTGCCGGCAGTGGCCCCTCAAGAGGAGGGTGACACGCTGCCTGCCATAGACCCCAATTATAAGGAACTGATTGACGATGCCAACATGCGCCGGCGCATGAGCCACATCATCAAAATGGGGGTGGCCACATCCATCCATTGCATCAACAAGTCGGGGTGCGGACAGCCTGAAGCCATTATCACCGCTACGGGAATGGGGGGAATGGCCGACACAGAAAAATTTCTGAACTGCATCATCGACAATCATGAACAGATGCTCAATCCGACCAACTTCATCCAGTCTACGGGCAACACTTTTGGTGGACAGACGGGGCTGCTGAACCACTGCCACAACTACAATGTGACCTATGTGCATGGCGGATTCTCGCTGGAGTCGGCACTGACTGACGCTCTGCTGCAAATGGAGGAGGAAGACATCGGAAATGCGCTGGTGGCGGCAGCCGATGAGATAACCCCTACCGAGCAGGATGTGATGCGCCGACTGGGATTCTGGCGCAATGGCAACAAGATGGGCGAGGGGGCACAGGCTTTTCTGATAGGCTGCAAACCGCAGATAGACAGCCTGGCCACCATCACTTACCCCCGTATGATGAGGGGACCGCTGACGGCCCAAGAACTGGACACTCAGATAGACAGTCTGCTAGCGGATAACAATCTGACAGACAAAGATATTGATGTAGTGCTGACGGGTGCGGAGCACGACCCTGAAATGGAAACCAAAGTGGAAGACCGATTTGCTCGGCACCTCAACTACAAACAGTGGTGCGGACAATATTTCACAGCCTCATCGTTCGGCGTCTGGTTGGCTGCCAATATGCTGAAACAGCAACTGCTGACCGATGGGCAAAGCTGGGAACCCACCAAAATGAAAAACATTCTGGTCTATACCGAAACGCTGAAAGACAACTACACGCTGATGCTGCTGCAAGCTGCCTTTGATAAACCTCACACATGTCACCAGTACTCCTGTCAATAGCAGTCATAGCGCTGATGGCGCTGTCCGGCTTTCTGTTCTACGCCTCCTACTCCATCTCGTCAGGCATCTATGTGAAGGCTTTTTGCAAGGCCAATACGCCGCGCAAGGTGGTAGCGCTGACTTTTGACGATGGGCCCGATCCCAACACACCCGCAGTACTTGATGTGCTGGCCCGCCACCATGCCCTGGCGGCGTTCTTCTGCATCGGCAGAAAAGCTGCCGAATTTCCCGATTTGGTGAAACGTATGGTAAGCGAGGGACATCTGGTAGGCAACCATAGCTATTGTCATGGGGGCACGTTCCCGTTGTTCTCTCCCCAACGGATAGCATCAGACCTCAGGCTTTGCAACGATACGCTGACAGAAATCACCCATGCCCCTATCAACTATTTTCGCCCGCCTTTCGGTGTCACCAATCCATTGATAAGCAAAGCGCTCCGTCAGTTCCATTTTGAGGTGATAGGCTGGAGCATACGTTCCTACGACACCATGGGGGCGGAGCCTCAAAAAGTGGCAAGGCGAATCATACGGCAGCTGCGTCCAGGCAGCGTCATCCTGCTGCACGACCGTCTGCCGCGCACACCAGAGGTGCTGGAACTGCTCTTTGAAGAATTTACGAAATCAGGCTATCAGGTTATCAGAATAGACCAGATGGAAAAAGAA
>CALMUD010000262.1 GCA_937872735.1 uncultured Bacteroidales bacterium | reverse complement strand
CAACCAAGACATTTTGCCCTTAGTTCTAACCAGAATTATGGAAACTATGTACTCAAGTTTGAGGTGTATGTTCCTGAGTCAATGCCTTTGGATGGTGTTACACTGTCAATAGGTTTCACTTCGGATTACGAGCAGACCATGGGTACATTCCGTGCTTATTGTGCGCAGTTGAACTTCAGCGAGGTTAGCTGGAACAAGACAGCTGGTGCTACGGGATGGGCTGTTAATTCAGTTTCTTCGATGAATACATCAAGTGGTTGGATGACGGTTACAGTTCCATTGTCAGAATTCAAGTGGAGTTTTGCTAACAAGAATTACATCGCCTATGCCCAGAATTTGACAGAGAATTCATGGACAGATGCCAAGGCTGCTGCTGATGCTGCTGCCAATCTATATGGTGATGGCAATGCAAGTGCTGGTGCAAGTGCTGATGCTCATGTCCCATATTTCGTTACAAATTCTGATATCCATGATTCAGAATCTTATGGTGGTTTGATTATCGGTTTCGTTTCTTATGACCAGGCAAAGACTGACAACAACTTCCTATTGGCTATTGATAATGTACGTATTGTTCCTAATGACGGAAACGGTGCCATTTATCCTAAGCTGAATTGGGGTAAACCATCGCAGCACTATATCAGTGCTCCTCGTACTAAAGCTTTTGAATAATTAATTTATCTTTTATAAAAAAGTCAGGCCGAAAGGTCTGACTTTTTTTGTGCAATAAATAGTATAAACTGCCGTTTTTATAAACAATATCGGTCTATAAATGTTGCAGCAATAGCAAAAAATGACTATATTAGCGGTCGATTTAAGAAGTATATAATTGTCTAATAAATAAAAATTGTATGAAGGTTAAAAGTTTACTTTCTTTAGCTTTTTTAGCTGGATTGGGTTTGAATTCAGCTAATGCGGCCGAGCAGTACATCATCAAGGATGGTGTGGTTGCTGATGGCATTGAGGTTCTTAAGTACGCAACAGCAGCAGATGGTGATGCTGTTGAATCTGGCGCTACCGCTCCTGATGGAACGACAGCTGCTAAAATCACTCACCAGGTTATGTATAACGATGTCCGTTTCTACTCTAAGGCAGGTATCGATTTGACCAAGAACTGGAATTTGGTCATTGAGTTCTACTATAAGGGTGGAACAATGCATGATACAATAGCTGGAAACAAGTGGGCAGCGTTGAATATGGGCCTGGTTGACGATACAACAGGTGGCAAGTATGGTCTGGACAAAGCTTTCGTCAAGTTTGACCGTGATATCAAGTACAAAAACCCAGCTGATAAGTGGAACACAGAGTCAATGTACATCTATGCTCCTGCTGGTACTCAGGTTGCGCACATGATGACTTTTGGATGGCAGCGTCTGGTCGCTGTGCCAGCTGGTGACGATACCCGTGCCGTTTACATCAAGAATATGAAGTTCGTGGGTGAAGGTAACAAACCGTTCTTTGCTGAAAATTTCAACAACTTAGGTGCTGTATATAGCGATGCATCAAACATGGAACGTTTTTCTATGAATGATGCTACCAAGGCCATCACTGTATACAAGAGCAAATCTTGTACTGATGTTAACACTCAGATGGCATCTTCACTTCCTATTTATTGTGAAAGAACTCTTGTTTCAAAACAGCATGTTACTGCACAGAGATTGTGGGAAACTCTTGGTACTGATGGTAGTGCTTATTATGATTGCGAACAGTTACAGTCTTTGCAGATCTTAAATGGCACTTTGCGTGATGGTAATACTTATTTCTTTATCCCAACTGCAGGTTTAGAGAACATCAAAGAGTTCAATTGCTCTTTCTTGTCTAAGTGGTGTGCCACTATGGCAGAAGGCCTTACTGCAAAGACAGACAAGGATTCTTTGTCTCTGCCTATCGCTTATGAGTTTGTAGATGCTCCTGCTGATGCATTTACTGCTACTCCTACTTTGTTCTGTGATACATTCAAGATTGCAGGTTCTTGGAAAGCATACAAGACTCCAGCTGTGAAGATGGATGCTTCAAAGAAGTATTTGGCTTTGGTTTTCGAGACCAATCCTGCTTTCTCTTACAACATTGATGACATTCAGTTGACTTCTACAGGTACAGGTGATGGCCAATCATTTGCTGGTGCTACTGTATCTACTGACCCAGGAGCTGCAACTACCGCTACCGATGTTATCGGTGTTACAGCTTACACAATGACTGCTTCTCAGCCTGCTGCTTCAGTTGAGACTGTTCTTTCTGATGCTAAGCTTTCAATCTATCCTAACCCTTCTGCTGACGTGGTTACTGTCAACAACGAAGGTGTTCAGAGTGTAGTTGTTTATGGTTTGGACGGTGCCGTTAAGGCAAGTGCTAATGGAAACGCTATCAATGTTTCCAACTTGGCTAAGGGTATCTACATCGTAAAGGCTTATACAGCTGAGGGCGTTATCGCTGGCTCTATCATCAAGAAGTAATTTAGATTACGACTTAAATATAAGGAGGGACAACTCGTATGAGTTGTCCCTCCTTTTTTGTTTTCTCTTTTGTTTGAGTTTGACAAGTGGTGATGACCAGTTGTTGGTGAAAGGAACGGGCTCGGATGTATTTGCATCCGAGCCCGTTCTATGTCTGGATTTTTTTCTCTTATTTCAGGTCTTCGTCCATTTTTATTTTCAAATATTTGGCCGTGTATGACTCTTTGCATTTGAGCAGATCTTCGGGTGTTCCGGCAAATACAAGATTGCCACCTGCCTCACCTCCTTCGGGGCCTATGTCGATGATGTAGTCAGCACACTTTATCACGTCTAAGTTGTGTTCGATGATGATGACAGTGTGACCAGCGGCAATAAGAGCATCGAAAGCCTTCATCAAGGTCTTGATGTCGTGAATGTGCAGTCCTGTTGTAGGCTCATCAAAGATGAACAGGGTCGGCTCCGGCTTTTCATCGGCAAGTATAGAAGCCAACTTTACGCGTTGGCTTTCACCGCCGGACAGCGTGCTTGATGATTGTCCCAGCTTGACGTAACCCAATCCCACGTCTTGAAGAGGCTTCATTCTCTTCACTATCCTTTTTTCCAGATTTCCTTTGCCTGCACTGAAAAATTCGATAGCCTGATTGATAGTCATTTCCAGCACATCGTAGATGTTTTTGTCGCGGTATTTCACTTCCAGAATGTCCTGACGAAATCTTTTGCCGTGGCAGGCATCGCAGGTGAGCACCAAGTCGGCCATGAATTGCATCTCAACCGTGATGGTGCCTTCTCCCTGACACTCTTCGCAGCGTCCTCCCTCAACATTGAAAGAGAAGTAGGCGGCAGTGTAGCCCATCTGTTTGGCATAGGGTTGCTCCGAAAACAATTTCCGGATATCATCGTAAGCCTTGATGTAGGTTACGGGGTTGGCCCTCGCCGATTTCCCTATCGGATTCTGGTCCACAAATTCCACGTCTGTCAGTAGGTCAAGACTGCCATCGATAGCAGCATGCAGTCCTGCATTGTTTTCGGTAGAGCCGCCATAGTGGCGTTTGAGCGCGTTGTAGAGAATGTCGCACACCAATGATGATTTGCCAGAGCCACTGACGCCAGTAACGGCTGTGATGACATTTAAAGGGAATTTGACATTGATTCCCTTCAGGTTGTTTTCACGGGCCTCTTTAACCTCAATATAGTTGCTCCATGGACGTCTTATTTTAGGAATCTCAATTTTTTCTTCTCCTGTCAGATATTTGTAGGTATAACTGTTTTTTCTCAGTTCGGGATCTTTGAGTCCATCTTCCAATGGCCCCTGATACATCACTTTTCCTCCCAGTCGTCCAGCTTCGGGTCCGATGTCAATCAGATAATCGGCAGCGCGCATGATTTCCTCGTCGTGTTCGACCACAACCACCGTATTGCCCAGTTGCTGCAGTTGTCTGAGCACTTTTATCAGTCGGTCAGTGTCGCGGGGGTGTAATCCTATGCTGGGCTCGTCAAGAATGTAGAGCGACCCTACCAGACTGCTGCCCAGCGAGGTGGCCAGATTGATACGCTGACTTTCGCCGCCCGACAGCGTACTTGACATACGGTTAAGAGTCAGATATTCCAGTCCTACATCGCATAGAAACTGGGTGCGGTTGTTGATTTCGGTCAGCAGTCGTTTGCCTACCTGCTGATCATGTTCGCTCAAGGTCAATTCGGAAAAGAAAACCTTTAACTTGCTGATAGGCATAGAAACCAGTTCGGAGATGCTCTTGCCTCCTACCTTGACGTAGTTGGCCTCCGGTTTAAGTCTCGTGCCATGACATACGGGGCAAGTGGTTTTGCCGCGAAAGCGGGACAGCATCACCCTGTATTGTATTTTATATTGGTTCTCTTTGACGAATTTGAAAAAGTCGTTGATGCCATGGAAGTTTGGGGTGCCGTTCCACAGCATGTCATGTTCCTCCTTTGTCAGTTCAAAGTAAGGCTTGTGTATGGGGAAGTGGCAATATTTGGCGCCTGCAATCAGGTCGTCCAGCCATTCCGACATCTTTTCACCACGCCAGCAAATGACCGCACCCTCATATACCGATAAAGATTTGTTGGGTACTACCAAATTCTCGTCAATGCCGACAACCTTGCCGAATCCCTCACACTCAGGACAAGCGCCGAAAGGACTGTTGAAGCTGAACATTAACTCGTTTGGCTCGTCAAAGTTCATGCTGTCGGCTTCAAATTTGATGGAAAACTGTTTGATTTCTTTTGTCCCGTTGTCCTTGAACATCTTGACGAGGCAGGAGGCTCCGTCGCCCTCCCAAAAGGAGGTCTGGATAGAGTCTCCCAATCGACTTTTGGTGTCCTCATCGTCAGCCACAGCGAACCTGTCGACCACCAGAATTATTTGAGTTGAGGTTCCCTCTTTTATCTGGGCCTCGTTAAGCTCGCTTATTCTGTAAATGGTATCATTGATTTCTACGCGGCTGTATCCTTGTTTTTGCAAAATGTCAAGTTGCTCCTTGATGGTTCTTCCTTCGGGCAGGTTGATATCGCTCATTATCATTCCTTTGGTACCCGATGGAAACGACAGAATGTAGTCGATGACATCACTGACTTGGTGCTTCTTGACCTCCACGCCCGAAACGGGAGAAAATGTTTTCCCGATACGTGCGTAGAGCAGTTTCAGATAGTCATATATTTCGGTAGAAGTCCCCACCGTAGACCTTGAGTTTCGGGTGCTGACTTTCTGTTCTATGGCGATAGCTGGTGGAATGCCTTTTATAAAGTCACACTCAGGTTTGCTCAGTCTGCCCAAAAACTGTCGGGCATATGAAGACAGACTTTCCACATAACGGCGTTGACCCTCGGCATAAAGCGTATCGAAGGCCAATGACGATTTGCCAGAGCCGGAAAGCCCCGTAATTACTGTGAATTTGTTTCTCGGTATTTTTACGTCGATGTTCTTTAAATTATGGACCCGAGCTCCCTTTATGATGATTTCACCTTTATCAGCCATAGCTTATTTCGTTTCTTCAATATATTTATAGTGGTCGGTGTCGTTCCATTTCATTACATCCCAAACCGGCGGGTTGAATACTATTTCGCACAGACAGGCGGAGTGCGTGTAGGGACTGTGTGCAATCTCTGCTATGGGTTGGTTGCGGAAGTAAGTGTAGAGCGCTTTGATGACAATTCCGTGAGCCACCACCAGCACGTCTTTACCACTATTTTGCTTTGCAATATTGAGCAATGCCTTACCCACTCTTATACGGAGGTCGTTAAATGACTCTCCATCAACAGGAACATATTTTTCCGGATGATTCCAGAAATTGTCGAATTGCGCAGGGTATTTCTTCTCCACTTCGTCGAAGAGCATCCCCTCCCAGCATCCGAGATAAATCTCTCTCAGATTGTCATCGGGAATGACGGGGATTTCGTTCTTTCCCCTTATCAACTCAGCGGTTTGCATGGCGCGGGGCAGGCTGCTGGTGTATATTGCGTTTAGTTCCACATCTTTCATTCTTAAGCCTAAAGCCTTGGCTTGTTCCTTGCCAAGAGAGGTGAGGTCAGAATTTTTGTGTCCCTGCATCCGCTTTTGCAAGTTCCACTCTGTTTGTCCGTGCCTTGTCAGATATATTCTTGTGGCCATTTTAATCTGTCTATTTTTGCAAAGTTAATCAAAATTTGGATGTTATGATGCTTGTTTTGGTGAGGGGGCGACCTTGTTACGCAAAAAAGGCTGCGTCACTTGTTTCATGACGCAGCCCATTTGCAGAAAAGGTATTCTTATTTCTTGATAATGTCCTTGATCTCACCAATGATTTTTTGTGCAAGATTCTGAGCCTCGACTTGAGTGGAGGCTTCAGAGTAGATTCGGATGATAGGTTCCGTGTTCGACTTGCGCAGATGTACCCATTTGTCGGGGAAATCAATCTTGACACCGTCTATGTCGGTAACATCCTCATTCTTGTATTTCTCTTTCATTGCTTTCAGTACGGCATCCACATTAATGTCGGGAGTCAACTGAATCTTGTTTTTAGAGATTTCGTATGCAGGATATTTCTTTTTTAATTCGGTCACCTTTTTACCCTCATGAGCCAGCAAGGAAAGGAACATGGCAATGCCAACGAGGGCATCTCGGCCGTAGTGACATTCAGGATAGATAACCCCGCCATTGCCTTCGCCTCCAATGATAGCGTTTACCTCTTTCATTTTGGTCACTACATTCACCTCACCCACCGCGGCAGGTGTATAGACACCTCCATGCGCACGTGTGACATCGCGCAAGGCACGCGTGGAACTAAGGTTTGATACTGTGTTTCCAGTCTTTTTGCTCAGAATGTAGTCAGCGACAGATACCAAGGTGTATTCTTCGCCGAACATGGATCCGTCTTCACAGATAATAGCCAGACGGTCAACATCCGGGTCTACCACAAACGCCACATCGGCAGAACCTTTTTTCATCAAATCTGATATTTGTGTCAGGTTTTCAGGTATCGGCTCTGGTGTATGGGCAAAATTGCCGGTGGCCTCGCAATTGAGTTTTATTATGTTTTTCACGCCCAGACGATTCAGCAGGTCAGGCAAAATGAGCCCTCCTACCGAATTGACGCAATCAATGGCGACAGTGAAATTGGCGGCTTTAATAGCGTTGACATCGACCATCTTCAGTTTCAAAACCTCGTCAATGTGGATTTGATTGTAGTCGTTTTCGTAAGTTACCTTTCCAATCTCGTCAATTTCGGCATAGTCAAAATCGGCAGTAGCAGCCATGGCCAGCACTTCTTTTCCATCTTTGTCGCTCAAAAATTCACCGTTCTCGTTGAGCAGTTTCAGTGCATTCCATTGCTTGGGATTATGGCTGGCGGTGATGATGATACCTCCGCAGGCACCCTCTTTTTTTACTGCTATTTCTGTAGTGGGGGTGGTGGCCAGACCAATGTTGACAACATCCATGCCAACTCCGCACAGCGTTCCGCTGACAATGCTGTCGACCATAGGACCGGACAGACGGGCATCACGGCCTACCACAATCTTGTTGTTTTTTACCCGAGCATTGTTTCTCAGCCAAGTGGCAAATGCGGAGGTGAATTTTACTATATCAAGAGGAGTCAGATTGTCGTCTACTTTTCCGCCAATGGTACCTCTTATTCCAGAAATGGATTTTATTAATGTCATTTCAGTCTGTTTTTGTTTGTTTCGGTATGTTTGCACATTAGTGCGCATTGCAAAAATATAAAAAAAACAGATTACGGAATGTATGAAGATGTCGCTTTTCTTCCTCCTGTATCTAAAAAGGATGGAGTCAGGAAGAAAAAGAGTGAGAGCATACGGAAATGAATAGATGAAAAATAAGTCCCCGATTTGCCTGTCATCCACCGCAAATGCTGTATATTTGCACGTAATTAAGCGGGTTATGAAATTTTTTGAATCAATCAGTCTGAAAATGGGGTTGGCACTGTTATCGGTGCTGACATTATTTTCGTGCTCAACCACCAAATATATATCAGACGGCCAATATCTATTGGAAAAAACTGATATAGAATCAAAAGCACCTGGAATTGATGCCAAAACGCTGGAATCCTATCTGTGCCAGCAGCCCAACTTCAAGGTGTTTGGAATATCCCGCATAAGGCTTGCTACTTATAATATGTCGGGTAGAGACACCTCCAAACGCAGAAATCGCTGGCTGAAGCGCATGGGAGAGCCACCTGTAGTGTATGATCCCTACCTGACTGTGAAATCAGAGAAAAAACTGCAACAGTATTTTAAGACAAAGGGCTATCTGAACGCGCAAGTAACCAGTACGGTAGAGTATCGAAAGAAACGCGCTTATGTGGTATATCATGTGCAGGAATCCCAGCCATACAGAGTGAGGCATATCACGCTTGACTATCATAACGATACCGTATTGGGCAATATATTTGCATCAGCAAAATATAGTGAGACGAAGCTAGATTCGGGAATGCTGTTTGATTCTGATGTGCTTAATGCCGAGAGGGCACGATTGACCACGTTGGCACGCCGTCGCGGTTATTATTTCTTTACTAAGGACAATATCTCCTATATGGTGGACAGCTCTCTTGACAGTCATCAGGTGGATGTCACCCTGCAACTCAAGCCCTATTATGTGTCATCTTCCAATGGAGATGTGGAGGAAACGCTGCACCCGCGATATACGGTGAAGCAGATAAATGTGCTGATGCTGAGTAAATCATCAGCGGCAGCGCAGCCTCTGTCCAGCTATGATTCAACGACTATCAAACCGGGTGTTGTCCTTTATTACGATAAGAAACCCTTGGTGCGTCAACATGTTCTTGCTGACAACATTCGTCTATACCCTGGCATGTGGTATAACGACATCTATGTGGACCGTACCTACAATAAGTTTAGTACTCTCGATGTTATCAAGTCTACGGATATCCATTTCAGAGATTTACGGACTGCGGATAATGAATTAGAATGCAATATTACACTGACACCTAATAAGATACGTTCGTTTTCGCTAGATTTGGAAGGAACCAACTCGGAAGGTGATTTGGGATTTGCCGTATCTTCGGGCTTGGAAGACCGAAATCTGTTTCATGGTTCAGAAGTACTCGGATTTAAAATGCGAGTGTCGGAAGAAGCCATATCGAATACGGACAACAAAATTCCCGACATCCTTAATAAAAATGCGCTGGAACTGGATGGGGAGCTGTCACTGAAAATACCCCGTTTTGTGTTCCCTTTCCTTTCCTCTTCGTTCAAGCAGAAAGTCAATTCATCCACAGAATTCACGTTGGCTTATGACAACCAGAAACGTCCGGAATATAATCGTATCATCACCACAGCGGGAACCAAGTATGTGTGGAATGTACGCCGCTATTACAGTTATTCTATTGACGCTTTCAATCTTAATTATGTGTATATTCCATGGATGTCGGCCGCCTTTGAACAGCGGTATGCCGATTCCAAATATTCGGTGCTTCGTTACAGCTATTCTGACCATTTTATTTTTGATGCCGGTGCTGCAATGACATTCGATAACGAAAGCAGCACGAGGCATCTGGATAAAACTTCCTATAAAATCTCGTTTGAAAGTGCGGGCAACCTGCTTTATGGCATCAGCACCCTCACGCATCAGAACAAGTATAACGGAGCCTATCAGATAGCCAATATCCCTTATTCGCAATATGTGAAGGGCGAATTTGAATATGCGTTGAACAAGTATGTTGATGATAAGAACCGACTTGTGTTTCATATAAAGACAGGTGTGGAATTTCCCTATGGAAACGCCGAAATGGTGCCATTCGAAAAACGTTTTTTTGCGGGAGGTGCGAATGGTGTGAGAGGTTGGGCTGTCCGTACTCTGGGGCCTGGTACCTATACTTCTCCTAATTCGGAGGACTTCGTGAGCCAATCGGGTAATATAGAATTGACAGCAAATATAGAATACCGGTCTAAACTTTTCTGGAAATTTGAGGGCGCAGCCTTTGTCGATGCCGGCAATATCTGGAATATTAAGAATTATGATTTCCAGCCCGAAGGAACATTCCATTTAGATGAATTTTATAAACAGATAGCCATGGCCTATGGATTGGGACTGCGTTGTGATTTTACCTATTTTTTAATCCGTTTGGATGTGGGAATGAAAGCCTATGACCCGGCTTTGCCCGATGGGGAGCGGTGGCGTTATCACGACATTACATGGAGTGATGATTTCGCTTTCCATTTCGCCATTGGGTATCCATTCTAAAAAAAAGCTGATATATTTTGCTTGGGTTAAATAAAAATACTACTTTTGCACTGCAATTGCACGATGTGTAGAGAGCAATGGTTGAGTAGCTCAGTTGGATAGAGCAACAGCCTTCTAAGCTGTGGGTCAAGGGTTCGAATCCCTTCTCAATCACAAATAATTGAAAATCAGAATATTACATAGAAAAAACAGCCGTATTTTAAAATAAAGTGCGGCTGTTTTGCGGCACTTTTCTTTTGGGACTCTGTTTCAGAAGAAAAAAATGTCTCAATTCGAAAATCCTACTTTTGCCTACTTGCCGGCGACACTGAAAGAATACCCGTGCGGTTGGGAAATAAGATACTTTTGTGAAAATCCAGCCACAGGTAAGCTACAACGAGTAAGTGCAATATGTCACGGCACAGACTTATATATCTGCCGGCTGTGCTTTTGCTCATGCTCAGCAGCTGCATCACCTTCTTGATGGTGCATACATCAACAGTCTGTATAGTGGATAAATTGCCCATAAATTAAAACAGTTGCTTTATATCTTATATGAAAAATGTACTAATATTCAGATAATTGACAAAATAAATGGAATGATATATTGTAGAAATATTGAACAAAAACAAGCGAAAAACCGAAGGATGTCGGCAAACGGCAAGGGTAGTGGTGAAATGTTCTTTTGGAACATTTAAAGCCCCGTGTCGCCACGGAGCTTTCAGGATTTAATACCTTCTAATAATTTTCCTTGTTTATATAGTTTATCTGATGACTAATCAATTTGCAGTATAAATGTTCTTTACAGGTCTGTTCCTCTTCATCATCATAGTTCATATTATACCATTTTTCGGTATCATAATCGTAAACGAAAAGTTCACATTCCCCAATTCTATTTCTTATTTCTATCATTTTATCCTTTATCTTATCAAGCATTATGTGTGTCGTTATTTCAATCAAAAGAATCGGTTCGAATGTTTTTCTTTTAACAACACTTATATCTGGAATCAGCTCGTTACAGTCACCATACAAGGCAGCTTCCTGATATACCCTATATTTTGTTCGGTTGATTATATTGTAAATGTTAAATTGAAAATCATTTTCTTTGTCCTTGTGTTTTATCGTAGGGGCGGGACGCATGCCTATGCCTTCAACGTAATTACTTAGTATCATATTTTTATAAAATTTTTAGGGAATGATATATTTGTTGACACTCTAAATTGAATAAATATTAGTGTGTCATCTTATTTTATAATGAACTTTGATAATCTTCAATTGAATAAAGGCAATTACTCATATGTAAGAGTAAAGAATCCGCTGTTGCCTTATTTTCTGCGCCAACATCCTCTGCTGTGATAAGAGTTAATATATCCTTACGTCTAATAGTTCCATTTGCGCAATATACGACTTCTGTAAATAGCTGAGTGTTAAAGTTATATTGAATTTTAACATAAACAGGCTTGGGTCTATATTTACTACTTGGTATAGGATGTTTTGACATTTCTGTAACACCTTGCATTATAAAGCAGTTATTGCTTAAATATATAATCTCATTGAAATGAAACTTTACCAAACTTGTAAGATATCCTTCTTTTTCTGTTTTTAAGAACAGCAAGGTAAATGCTCCTACATTATCAATCACTGATTGAGAGATTGCTTTATAATCTAATTTGGCTGATTGGTCAACTTTATCCATATTATTCCTATTTCTTTTGCCATAATATATGATACCATTACGAATATCATTATTAGCTTTCATATTAGCACCTGCTGCAAGTGTCGCAGTCCTATATCCGATTTCAACTAATATTGTCTTTACACTTTCTTTAATTATTCTGTGCAATTGTGATTCCGTAAGATTTATCTTATCCATAATTATTATCTTTATAGATAAATATCACATAACAATAATAATCTTACAAATATAAGAATATTTTTACGGAATTGTCTATTTTAGGCTTGTCCTAAATTTACTAAAAAAGCGGAAGAACCACAAAAGGGTTTTCCGCTTTTTGTTTTATGTGCCTATTACAAAAAAACGTGTCAACAGGTATATTATTCCCTAAGAAATTTTCTGTCTGCTTTTACTTGCCCGTCTGGACATTCACGTTTGCGTCCCTTCTCAGTTCAGGATACCGGATTCGGGTATGGTACATATTTTTCAGCTTTTCTTTCAGTGTGTTTTTAACTTCTTCAATTTCCTTGATGGTGATGGGAGCCTCGGCAAAGGCACATTCCTTTATTTGCGTGCCGATGATGTTTTCTACCAGCGTGTTGATGGTCTCATCCGTATATCTGTCCAGACTTTTAGAGGCAGCCTCGACGGCATCGCACATCATGACGATGGCGGTCTCTTTGGTGGCAGGCAATTTGCCCTGATAGGAGAACAGAGCCTTATCGACAGCCTCGTCGGGGTGCCGGTTGACGTAGGTGTTGTAAAAGTAACGCACCAGATTCTTTCCATGGTGTGTCTCAATGAAGTCTTGTATCTGCTGTGGCAATCCGTTCTTTTTGGCAATGATGATGCCATCTGTCACATGACGGGTGATAACCTGCACACTTTCGCGCTCGGTAAGAAACTGATGGGGGTTGAAATCCTTCTGATTCTCGGTAAAGTAAATAGGATTTCCGATTTTTCCTATGTCGTGGTACAAGCCGCCAGCCCTTGCCAGCATTGGATTGGCTCCTATCGCAATGGCCGCGTCAGCCGCCAGATTGGAGACTTGCAGCGAGTGTTGAAAACTGCCAGGTGCAACTTCGGCAAACTGAAGCAGTAACGGATTGTTGGTGTTGGTCAATTCCACCAATGTGACATCGGAAACGAAACTGAACAATTTCTCCATGATATATATGAAAGGGTAGGCGAACAGCAGCAAACCACCGTTGATGATGAAGGAGACTAACACTATATTGTCTTTCCTCTCCCATCCCCCATTTTGTATCAGTGCGAGTCCTGAGTAGCACAGAATGTAGATGCCGGCTATGATGCCCGCCGACCTTATTAACTGGGCCCTTTGATATATATTTTTTAAGGTGCTGATACATATCATGCCCACAATTATTTGCAACATAAGAAACTCAAATTCGTGAGGAGCAATCAGTGAGCACAGCAGAACGGTGGTGAGGTGAGAAAACAATGCGGTACGGGTATCGAAAAATGTGCTGATGGTAATCGGCAGCAGCGCGTATGGTATAAGGTATACAGTCACAAAAATCTCCTCATTCCCCAATTTGGTGATTGATGCGGTGAGCGCACACAAGCCGACAATGAGGCACAGCATAAAAAAGATATTCTTGACGCACACGAAGCGCTTTCTGAACAATCCCATATATAGAAAAAAGGCTGACAAGATGCAGAGAATGCAGATGCTCTGCCCCGTGAGTACAGAGGTGCTGCGCTGACTCTTATGGCCTGTCTCCATTTCGGAACGAAGGGAATTGAGAATCTCATAGGTGTGGGGTGATACGATGTCGCCATGGTCAATTATTTTCTCCCCATTCTGTACCATGCCCTTGTTGAGTGAAATCTCCTTATAAAGTTCGCTCCTCAGCTGGTCGGAAATTTCCTTGTCAAAATCAAGGTTGGATACCAGCACATTGTTGATGTTATAGGACCTCAGAATGTTTTTATCGAGCCCAGCGGGTGCCGCTTCGATTATTTTCTCATAAGCATTCTTTATGGTGTAAATGTTTTTGATAGGCTGCTCGGTATAGTAGCTTGGGCCGCCTTCGGAGTCCTGCTTCCTTATTTTAATGCTTTTGATGCCCATCTTGTTCAGACGGTCCAAATCATCGTTTGAGAGTATACCTTCTTTATATATCTCTTTCAGCTGAGCTGAAATGTATTGGGAATGGGCAGTCGCAATGGCTGTGGATTTGCTGGAACTGATTTCAGCAAAAATCTTCTGCATCTTATCGGCGGTATTGTTGTCTACCGTATAGCATGGACGATAGCTCTGTCGTAGCAACTGTCCGTATTCCCTGTCAATTTCAGAACTCGATTTTTGAATGGGGAAGCTGCTGGGAGCCGTCAGATTCTCGTAGGCCCAGGGCTTACCAACCTCATAATTGTATTTGAATCGTCCGGAGGAAGGGAAAATGTAAACAATGACGACCGCAGCGGCAAAGAACAGTAGCGCCATGACGAACAATTTTTTCCGTTCGTTTCTTACCGATTCTTTGTGCGCCTTTTGAGCTTCTATTTTGTTGCGTTGAGCCTCTTCCATCGCCAGTCTGGCTTTTTCCCTGGCCTCGCTTTTCCACTTTTCGTCGTTTATTTGTTCTTCCATATAAATAATGTAAGGGTGCTTAATCTCATTTTGCAAATATAATTTATTTAAGGGGAAAATAGAGAGAGGAAAGATGATATAAATTGGGAAAGCTGGGAAAAGAAGATGCAAACGTGCTGAAAATGTTACAAATAAAAAGAAAATAAACTATTGTAAAAAGAAAAAATATTTGTAACTTTGCACACTCATATACCAAAGTGTATAATAAGTAAAAAACATAAGTTAAAAGTTAAAAATTAGTAAAATGCCTACAATTCAACAGTTAGTTAGAAAAGGAAGGTCAACTCAGTTGGACAAGAGCAAGTCTCCAGCACTGAATCTGTGCCCTCAGAGACGTGGCGTTTGCGTGCGTGTATACACCGCAACCCCAAAGAAGCCAAATTCTGCAATGCGTAAGGTAGCCAGAGTACATCTGACCAACCAGAAAGAGGTGAATGCCTACATTCCAGGAGAAGGCCACAATCTGCAGGAGCACTCAATCGTATTGGTCCGTGGCGGCCGTGTAAAGGATCTTCCAGGCGTACGTTATCACATCGTACGTGGAACCCTTGATACCGCAGCTGTAGCCAACCGTACTCAGCGTCGTTCAAAATACGGAGCTAAGCGTCCTAAGGAGGGTGCAAAACCAGCAGCAAAGAAATAATTGCACACCTATTTTAATTAATTATTAGTTAAACATTGTTTGAGTTTACTGGTGGCAGATGACAGGTTGAGTAAATGGTTTAGCGAAACCATTGAAGCGTATAGAGCAACCAAAACAAGAACAGAAATTTTAAAAAAATGAGAAAGTCAACACCCAAAAAACGGGTTATATTACCAGATCCCGTCTTTAATGAGGCTATGGTTACACGATTTGTAAACCATTTGATGTATGATGGAAAGAAGAGCATAGCTTATGGCATCTTCTACTCTGCATTGGACAATCTGAAGGCGAAATTCCCTAATGAGGAGAAAACACCTCTTGATATCTGGAAAAAAGCATTGGAAAATATAACTCCTATTGTTGAGGTTAAGTCTCGTCGTGTAGGTGGCGCTACCTTCCAGGTCCCTACCGAAATTCGCCCAGACAGAAAAGAGTCTATATCTATGAAGAATCTAATCTCTTTCGCTCGCAAGCGTAGTGGCCATTCAATGGCAGAAAAATTGGCGGCTGAAATCTCTGATGCCTATAACAATCAGGGCGGTGCGTTCAAACGTAAGGAGGATATGCACAAGATGGCTGAGGCCAACCGTGCATTCGCTCATTTCAGATTCTAATATTTAAACCAATTTTTCATTCATAAATTATTATGGCTAAGCAAGACTTACATCTTACAAGAAATATAGGTATTATGGCACACATCGATGCCGGTAAGACCACAACGTCAGAGCGTATCCTCTACTATACGGGTCTTACTCACAAAATCGGTGAGGTGCATGATGGTGCTGCCACTATGGACTGGATGGTCCAGGAGCAGGAGCGCGGTATAACTATCACATCAGCTGCCACGACTTGTCGTTGGAACTATGGTGGTAAAACATATAAGTTCAATTTGATTGATACCCCAGGGCACGTTGACTTCACGGCCGAGGTTGAACGTTCTCTTCGTGTGCTTGATGGTGCCGTTGCTACATTCTGTGCAGTCGGTGGTGTTCAGCCTCAGTCAGAGACTGTTTGGCGTCAGGCAGAGAAGTATGGCGTTCCCCGTTTGTGCTATGTCAACAAGATGGACCGTTCGGGTGCCAACTATTATGAGGTGGTTAAGCAGATTAAGGACCTTCTGGGTGCCAAACCTTGTGCCATCCAGATTCCAGTTGGCGCTGAGGAGAAGTTCAGAGGTGTTGTCGATTTGATCAAGATGAAGGAAATACTTTGGCATGATGAAACTCAGGGTGCCGAGTATGAAGTTGACGATATTGAACCTGCATTGCAGGCTGAGGCTGCAGAATGGAGAGAGAAAATGCTCGAGGCTGCCGCTGAATTCGATGACAAATTGATGGAGAAGTTCTTTAGTGACCCATCCACTATTACAGAGGACGAAATTCGTGCCGCTATCCGCAAGGGTACTATCGCTAACGAACTTTTCCCTGTTATTTGTGGTTCTTCATTCAAGAACAAGGGCGTGCAGACTATGCTTGATGCAGTCTGTGATTACTTGCCAAGTCCTAAGGACAGAAATACAATCGTAGGTCATGACGTGAATGATCCTGATAAGGAAATTGACCGTCATGCAGATGAGGATGAGCCTTTGTGCGCTCTTGCATTCAAGATTGCCACTGACCCATTTGTAGGCCGTCTGTGCTATTTCCGAGTTTATTCAGGAAAAGTAGCTGCCGGTTCGTATGTGTTCAATCCTCGTTCGGGCAAGAAAGAGCGTATTTCACGTTTGTTCCAGATGTTCTCAAATCATCAGAATCCTATTGATTTGGTTGATGCAGGAGATATTGCCGCAGGTGTCGGCTTCAAGGATATCCGTACTGGTGATACATTGTGTGACGAGGAGAACCCTGTCGTTCTTGAGTCTATCAAGTTCCCAGATCCAGTGATTGGTATTGCCGTTGAGCCTAAGTCTCAGGCTGATGTTGATAAGCTGGGCAATGGTCTTGCCAAATTGGCTGAAGAGGACCCTACCTTCCGTGTTCATACCGACGAGCAGTCTGGCCAGACTATCATTTCGGGTATGGGTGAGCTTCACTTGGACATCATTCTTGACCGTCTGAAGCGTGAGTTCAAGGTTGAATGTAACCAGGGTCAGCCTCAGGTATCATATAAGGAGGCTATCACGGAGACAGTTGACCATCGTGAGGTTTACAAGAAGCAGTCGGGTGGCCGTGGTAAGTATGCCGATATGGCACTTATGGTTGGCCCAGCTGACGATGATTTTGTAGGCAGCTTGCAGTTCGTTGACCAAGTGAAGGGTGGTAACATTCCTAAGGAGTTCATTCCATCTATTCAGAAAGGTTTCACCAATGCAATGAAGTCAGGCGTGTTGGCAGGTTTCCCTGTAGACCGTCTGAAGGTAGTTGTGGTTGATGGTTCATATCATCCAGTCGATTCAGATCAGATTTCATTTGAGATTTGTGCCAACCTTGCATTCAAGAATGCTTGTGCAAAGGCAAAACCAGTTCTTTTGGAACCTATCATGAAACTGGAGGTCGTTACTCCAGAGGAGAACATGGGTGATGTAATCGGTGACTTGAACAAACGTCGTGGTCAGGTTGAGGGTATGGAAACATCCCGTACCGGAGCGCGTGTCGTTAAGGCCAAGGTGCCATTGGCAGAGACTTTCGGATATGTAACTGCATTGCGTACCATTTCTTCTGGTAGAGCGACTTCAACCATGGAGTTCTCTCACTACGAGCAGGTTTCTACTTCTATCGCACGCACCGTGGTTGAGGCTGCAAAGGGTAGAGTGGATTTGTTAAAGTAAGAATAATAGAAATTTAAAAAATAGATTAGATTCAAATGAGTCAAAAAATCAGAATCAAATTGAAGTCATACGACCACTCTTTGGTTGACAAGTCAGCCGAGAAGATAGTCATGACTGTAAAGAACACGGGAGCTGTTGTCAGCGGTCCTATTCCGCTCCCAACACATACTTCAATCTTTACTGTAAACCGTTCAACATTCGTCAACAAGAAGTCAAGAGAGCAGTTTGAGCTTTCAGCATACAAGCGTCTGATTGACATCTATAGCTCAACAGCAAAGACTGTTGATGCGCTGATGAAGCTTGAATTGCCAAGTGGAGTTGACGTAGAAATCAAAGTGTGAGTTTTTTATAGTATTATCATTAATATTTTATTGAAATGCCAGGATTATTAGGTAAAAAAATCGGAATGACATCCGTTTTCAGTGCTGATGGTAAAAATGTACCATGCACTGTTGTCGAAGTTGGTCCTTGTGTTGTTACGCAGGTAAAGACCGTTGAGAAGGATGGCTACAAAGCGTTCCAGGTTGCGTTCGATGACAAAAAAGAGAAGAACACACCAGCCGCAGAATTGGGCCACTTCAAGAAGGCAGGCGTAACTCCCAAGAGACACTTGGCCGAGTTCAATTATGACAAGGAGTACAACCTTGGAGACCAGATTTCGGTAGAGATGTTTGCAGACGCCAAGTTCGTTGACGTATGTGGCACATCAAAAGGAAAAGGATTCAAGGGTGTTGTAGGCCGCTACAATTTCGGCGGTGTGCAACAGTCAACCCATGGTCAGGACGACCGTCAGCGTCACCCAGGATCAATCGGAGCATGTTCATACCCTGCAAAGGTATTCAAGGGAATGAGAATGGCAGGCCGCACAGGTGGCGACACCGTCACTGTCAAGAATCTCGAAGTCTTAAAGGTTATTCCTGAAAACAATATTCTTGTATTGAAAGGATCATTGCCAGGAACAAAAGGTTCAATCGTAATTATCAATAAGTAATGGAACTGAGCGTATATAACATAAAAGGAGAAGATACGGGCAAGAAAGTCACTCTGAGTGATGCCGTATTTGGAATTGAGCCGAATGATCACGTCCTTTATCTGGGTGTTAAGCAGTATCTGGCCAACCTTCGTCAGGGTACTCACAAGGCAAAGGAGAGAAGCGAGAACTCAGGAAGTACTCGTAAACTTGGGAAGCAAAAAGGCGGGGGCGGTGCCCGTCGTGGTGATATCAAGTCGCCAGTGTTAGTAGGTGGTGGCCGTACATTCGGCCCTCAGCCACGTGACTACTCGTTCAAGCTGAACAAGAAGACAAAGCTGCTTGCCCGCAAGTCGGCTCTGTCGTATAAGGCAAAAGACAACAACATCATAGTTGTTGAGGACTTTGATTTTGAGGCTCCAAAGACAAAGGAGTTCATCAACTTTACCAACAATTTAAAAGTTTCTGATAAGAAATCGGTTTTGGTTTTGTCAGAACTAAATAAAAACGTATATTTGTCAGCCCGTAATTTGTCTAAATCAAAAGTGTTAGCAGCTTCTGAATTAAACACTTACAAAATTATGGACGCAAAGACTGTGATTTTCACAGAAAGTGCATTGGCAAATATCGAGAAAACTTTAAATGCATAAGAAGATGGGAATCATAATCAAACCAATTGTAACTGAGAAAGTTACAGCCCTGAACGAGAAGTCGGTATTCGGATTTCGCGTCTTGAAGTCTGCTACAAAAGGCGACATCAAGAAGGCTGTTGAGGAAATGTACAAGGTTAATGTCCTTTCTGTAAATACATCAATGTATAACGGAAAGGCAAAATCTCGTTCTACCAAAAGGACACTCATCTCAGGCAGAACCGCTTCATACAAGAAGGCTTATGTCACATTGAAAGCGGGAGAAGTAATTGACTTATATAGCAATATTTAATAAAGCAAATGGCTGTTCGTAAATTTAAACCCTCTACACCGGGGCAAAGACACAAAGTTATTGGCATGTTTGACGCAATTACCGCCAGCAAGCCAGAAAAATCTCTTGTAAGCGGTATGAGTAAGACCGGCGGTCGTAACAATGATGGTCGTCTGACCATGCGTTACATCGGTGGTGGTCACAAGAGAAAATACAGAGTAATTGATTTTAAAAGAGAAAAAGATGGTGTTCCAGCTGTTGTGAAGACGATCGAATATGATCCGAACCGTTCGGCTCATGTCGCTCTCCTCTTCTACAAGGATGGTGAGAAGCGCTACATTCTCGCTCCTAATGGACTTCAGGTAGGCCAAGAGCTCCTTTCAGGAGCAGAGGCTGCGCCTGAAATCGGCAATGCACTGCCATTGCAGAGCATTCCACTCGGAACCATGGTACACAACATTGAGTTGCGTCCTGGTCAGGGTGCTGCCCTTGTCCGTTCTGCTGGTACGGCTGCACAGTTGACTTCGCGAGAAGGCAAGTATGCTATCGTAAAATTACCTTCAGGTGAAACTCGTATGATTCTTTGCACTTGCAAAGCTACCGTAGGTACCGTCGGCAATGCTGACCACATGCTTGAAAGCTCTGGTAAAGCAGGCCGCTCTCGCTGGTTAGGCCGTCGTCCTCACAACAGAGGTGTCGTAATGAACCCTGTTGATCACCCAATGGGTGGTGGTGAAGGACGTCAGTCTGGAGGTCTTCCAAGATCTCGCAAGGGTCTGTTGGCTCGTGGCTATAAGACGCGCGCACCAAAGAAGATTTCTAGCAAGTTCATTATTGAAAGAAGAAAGAAGTAATCAAAATCTAAGGTAATTTTATGAGTAGATCATTAAAAAAAGGTCCATTTATCGATGTCAAGCTCGAGAAGAAGGTTCTGGCCATGAATGAGAGCGGCAAGAAATCCGTTGTCAAAACTTGGTCAAGAGCTTCTATGATCTCCCCTGACTTCGTGGGCCATACCATCGCAGTCCATAACGGTAATAAGTTTATTCCCGTATTTGTTACAGAGAATATGGTAGGCCACAAACTTGGTGAGTTCTCTTTGACTCGCAATTTTAGAGGTCACGGAAATAATAACAAATAATCCGTAAGAAAAAAAAGAATAATTAAATATGGCTCAAAGAAAGAAAAAAGCAGCTGACGCTAGAAAAGAGTCTTTGAAAAGTGTGTATTTCGCTAAATTGAACGATGTGCCTACTTCTCCTCGTAAGATGCGTCTATTAGCTGACGTTATTCGCGGCATGGAGGCTTATAGAGCCCTCAGTGCTCTTAAGTTCTCTCCTAAGGACGCTTCAATCCGTCTGGAGAAACTCCTTCGTTCGGCCATCGCGAACTGGGAACAGAAGAACGAGAGAAAGGCAGAAGGTGGTGAATTGTATGTAAGTGAAATCTTCGTGGACGGCGCAGGTATGTTGAAGAGACTGCGTACCGCACCTCAGGGTCGTGGTTACAGAATCCGCAAGCGTTCTAATCATGTCACGCTTTATGTCGATACTATCAAGAAGGAAGATTCAAACGATAACCAAAAAGTAGCAGAAAATGGGACAAAAGATTAATCCGGTAAGCAACCGTCTGGGAATCATCAAAGGTTGGGATTCTAACTGGTTTGGCGGAAAAAACTATGGCGATACTATTTTGGAGGATTCCAAAATCAGAAAGTATCTTCAGGCCCGTTTGGCTAAGGCTAGTATTTCTAGAATCGTTATTGAACGTACTCTTAAGCTTGTCACTATCACTATTTGTACTGCACGCCCCGGTATTATTATCGGTAAGGGTGGTCAGGAAGTTGACAAACTGAAAGAGGAACTGAAAGAGATTACCGACAAGGATGTTCAAATCAACATCTTCGAAGTTAAGAAGCCTGAGTTGGATGCTGTTATCGTAGCTAACAACATTGCAAGTCAGATTGAGAACAAAATCGCTTACAGACGTGCCACCAAGATGGCAATTTCTTCTACAATGCGTTTGGGTGCCGAAGGTATCAAGGTCCAGGTCTGTGGCCGTCTTAATGGCGCAGAAATGGCCCGCAAGGAAATGTTCAAGGAGGGTAGAACTCCATTGCACACTTTCCGTGCTGATATCGATTATGCTCAGACAGCAGCCCTCACCAAGGTGGGTTTGATAGGTATAAAGGTTTGGATTTGCCGTGGCGAGATTTACGGCAAGAAGGACCTTGCTCCTGATTTCACTGCCGTAAAGGAGAATAACCGCTCATTCAACAATAACAAGGGCGGATTCTCAAAGAGAAGAAAAAAACAATCTGTCTAATTCTTTAATTTAGTAGAAAATGTTACAACCCAAAAAAACCAAGTTCAGAAGATGGCAGAAGGGTAGACTGAAGGGCAATGCGCAGAGAGGAAATCAGCTTGCCTTCGGTTCTTTCGGTATCAAAGTCTTGGAAGATAGAAAATGGATTACGGGACGTCAGCTTGAAGCTGCCCGTGTCGCTGTTACTCGTTATATGAACCGTGAGGGACAAATCTGGATGAGAATATTCCCAGACAAGCCAATCACAAAGAAGCCTTTGGATGTACGTATGGGTAAAGGAAAAGGTAACCCAGAAGGTTTCGTTGCTACTGTCACTCCTGGACGTATCATCATTGAAGTTGAGGGTGTGTCTTTGGCTATAGCCAAGGAGGCTCTTCGCCTCGCAGCACAGAAGCTGCCAGTCGCTACAAAGTTCATTGTACGTAGAGATTATGATCTAACACAAAACGCGTAAATCATGAAAGCAGCAGAATTAAAAGAATTATCCGATAAGGATCTTCAGGAGCGTCTTGACGCTTCTGTGAAGGATTTGAACCGCAAGAAGATAGAGAATTCAGTTTCTCCTCTGGAAAACCCTTCTATATTGAAAATTTCTCGTAAGGACATCGCCCGTATTAAAACGGAGATGCGCGCAAGAGAATTGAAAAAGTAATAACCATTGGGCTTGATTTAAAATGAGAAACTTAAGAAAAGTAAGACAAGGTGTTGTTTCCAGCAATAAGATGGATAAGACAATTACCGTTTCAATCCAGTATAAGGAGAAGCACCCTATTTACAAGAAGTTCGTCAACAAGACGAAGAAGTATCACGCTCACGACGAGAAAAACGAATGCAATGTAGGTGATTTAGTAAGCATTATGGAAACTCGTCCTCTGAGTAAAACAAAAAGATGGAGATTGGTCCAAATTATTGAAAGAGCTAAGTAATTATGATACAGCAAGAATCAAGATTGAATATTGCCGATAACAGTGGCGGCAAAAACGCATTGTGTATCCGTGTACTTGGAGGTACAGGTAGACGTTACGCAGGTGTAGGCGATATTATCGTTGTTACTGTCAAGGATGTTCTCGCATCCAGCGATATGAAGAAGGGAACAGTTTCAAAGGCGGTAATAGTCAGAACCAAGAAGGAAATCAGACGTGCTGATGGCTCATACATCCGTTTTGATGACAACGCTTGCGTACTTCTGAATGGTGCCGGTGAAATGAGGGCCAGCCGTATTTTCGGCCCCGTTGCCAGAGAGCTTCGTGCCACAAACATGAAGATCGTTTCTCTTGCTCCTGAAGTACTTTAATTTTCAAAATTCAAGCAATGACTAAGTTACATATTAAGAAAGGCGACATCGTCTATATTAACACAGGTAAGAGCAAAGGCCAGCAAGGCGAGGTGCTCGAGGTCCTCGTTAAGGATCAGAAGGCTATTGTCAAGGGCATGAATATGGTTAAGAAGAACGCTAAGCCTAGTGCTAAGAACCCTCAGGGTGGCATTATCACTAAGGAAGCTCCTATCCATGTTTCTAATTTGAACCCTATTGACCCTAAGTCTGGCAAGCCAACTCGTATTGGCCGCCGTTTGAATGCTGAGGGCAAGTCAGTTCGTTATGCTAAGAAATCGGGTGAAGAAATTAAAGATGGGGAGGTTAAGAAATGAATACAGCCAGTCTGAAAAAAGAATATACTGATCGTATCGTTCCTGCTTTGACCAAGCAGTTTGGTTACAAAACAATTATGCAGGTGCCTGTTCTTGAGAAAATCGTTATCAACGAAGGCTTGGGAAAGGCGGTAGATGACAAGAAAATCATCGAAACTGCAATTAATGAATTGACTGCCATCTCTGGTCAGAAGGCTGTCCCTACTCTTTCAAAGAAGGATATCTCCAATTTCCGTCTTCGTAAGAAGGCTCCTATTGGTGTTCGTGTCACTCTCCGTCGTGAGAAGATGTATGAATTCCTGGAGCGTCTCGTTCGTGTGGCTCTTCCTCGTATCCGCGATTTCAAGGGTATTGACTCAAAGTTGGATGGAATGGGTAATTACACCCTTGGTATTCAGGAGCAAATAATTTTTCCTGAAATAAATATCGATTCTATTACCAATATATTGGGAATGAATATTACCTTTGTAACCTCAGCAAAAACTGACGAGGAAGGTTTCGCATTATTGAAAGAATTCGGTTTACCTTTTAAAAAATAAAATAGAATGGCAAAAGAATCAATGGTAGCCCGTGAGGTAAAGCGGGAAAAACTTTGCGCCAAATATGCAGAAAAGAGAGCACAACTCAAGAAGGATGGTGATTATGCCGGTCTTCAGGCGCTCCCTAAAAACGCATCTCCTGTTCGTAAGCACAATCGTTGCAAATTGACAGGCAGACCAAGAGGTTATATGCGTGTTTTCGGCATCTCACGTATTCAGTTCCGTGAGATGGCTTCTGCTGGTTTGATACCTGGTGTAAAGAAGGCAAGCTGGTAAAGCAACTTAAATATTGTCAGGATATTCCTGATCAATTTAATTTTATAATTTTATGACAGATCCAATAGCAGATTATCTGACGAGATTGCGGAACGCTATTCGTGCCAAGCATCGTGTGCTTGATGTTCCTGCATCAAATTTGAAGAAAGAGATTACCAAGATATTGCTCGAGAAGGGTTATATCTTGAATTACAAGTTCATTGAGGACGGACCTCAGGGCTCAATCAAGATTGCCCTGAAGTATGATCCGGTGAACAAAGTCAACGCAATTAGAAACCTGGTAAGAATTTCTACTCCTGGTTTGCGTAAGTACACTGGTTACAAAGACATGCCTCGCGTCCTCAATGGATTGGGCATTGCCATTGTTTCCACTTCTAAGGGTGTTGTTACCGATAAGGAAGCTCGCGACATGAAAGTCGGCGGTGAAATTTTGTGTTATGTTTATTAATTTAGGAGGAATTGTAAATGTCAAGAATAGGAAATTTACCAATTAGTATTCCAAGTGGAGTTACAGTTTCTGTTAAAGATAACACTGTTACCGTAAAGGGTCCTAAAGGAGAAATGTCTCAGAAAGTTGATCCTAAAATCAATGTAGAGGTAAAAGAAGGTTCTGTTGTTCTCAGCCGTAAGGGTGATGACAAGGAGGAGAAGTCTCTTCATGGACTCTATCGTTCTCTTGTAAATAACATGGTTGTAGGAGTTTCAACTGGCTATCGTAAGGAAATGGAGCTAGTGGGTGTCGGTTATCGTGTCTCTAATCAGGGACAGGTTATCGAGTTCTCTCTGGGTTATTCTCATACAATTTACTTCCAGCTTCCAAAGGAGGTAAAGGTAGAAACCAAGAGTGAAAGAAACCAGAATCCACTGCTCAACCTTGAGTCTTGTGACAAACAGTTGATTGGCCAAATCTGTGCAAAGATTCGCTCATTCCGTATGCCAGAGCCTTATAAAGGCAAGGGTATCAAGTTTATTGGTGAGCAAATCCGCAGAAAGGCTGGAAAGGCTGCTGGAGCTAAGTAATACACTACGTAAATTAGGTTATTATGACTGATAAAGTTCAAAGAAGAAATAAGATAAAGAAAAGTATCCGGAACAAGATGTCCGGTACTGCAGAAAGACCGCGTCTGTCGGTTTTCAGAAGTAACAAGCAAATTTATGCCCAGGTTGTCAATGATGACAAGGGTGTAACTTTGGCTTCGGCTTCATCTTTAAAGTTGACTGAAAAGGAAACTAAGAAGGATCAAGCCGCAAAGGTCGGAGAATTGGTTGCCAAGAATGCTATTGCTGCTGGTGTTACTGAAGTTGTTTTCGACCGTAATGGTTATCTCTATCATGGTAGAGTTCAGGAATTGGCTGAAGCAGCCCGTAAGGGAGGTCTTAAATTTTAATTGTTATGGCTGAGAATACAAAAAATACAAAAACAAGCAACAACACTAACAACAACGAGTCTGAACTGAAGGAACGTTTGGTTGCCCTTAACAGGGTAACTAAGGTTACTAAGGGTGGCCGTGCGCTTACTTTTGCTGCTATCGTTGTAGTTGGTAATGGTGAGGGCCTTGTAGGTTATGGTCTGGGTAAGGCCAATGAGGTCACTGCCGCTATTGACAAGGGTACTGAAGCAGCCAAGAAGAACTTGGTGAAGGTTCCTGTACTTAAGGGTACTATCCCTCATGAGCAGATTGCCAGATTCAGTGGCTCTGAAGTCATCATCAAGCCTGCATCTGAAGGTACTGGTGTGAAAGCCGGTGGTGCCATGCGTGCAGTACTTGAGAGCGCAGGAGTAAAGGATGTCCTTGCAAAGTCAAAGGGTTCATCTAACCCTCACAACCTTGTAAAGGCTACAGTACTTGCACTTTCTCAGTTGAGAGATGCTTTTTCTGTAGCGCAGAACCGTGGTGTCTCATTAGATAAAGTTTTTAAAGGTTAATAATTATGGCTACAATAAAGTTAAAGCAAGTAGTTAGCAGAATAGACTGTTCTAAGAGACAGAAGGCTAATTTGGATGCCCTAGGTTTCAAGAAGACCAACTCTGTTGTTGAGCATGAGGATACTCCTGCTATCAGAGGTATGTACGAGGCTGTTAAGCACCTCGTCGTTGTGGTTAAGTAATTAATTGTTTGAAAAAGTTTTAAATAAATATGGATTTAAGTAATTTAAAAGCAGCTGCTGGTTCTACTCATTCGAAGAGAAGATTGGGTCGTGGTCAAGGTTCTGGTTACGGCGGTACTTCTACTCGTGGTAGTAAAGGTGCTGGCTCTCGCTCAGGCTATTCTCACAAGATTGGCTTCGAGGGTGGTCAGATGCCATTGCAGCGTCTCCTGCCTAAGTTCGGTTTCAAGAATATTAATAGAGTCTCTTATAGACCCGTTAATTTGGCTGATCTTCAGACTGTATCAGAAAAGTTGAATGTATCTGAAATTGACAAGGCTGTGCTTGCAAAGGCAGGTCTTGCCAAGGCCAAAGAACTTGTCAAGATACTTGGCAAGGGTGCAGTTAGCAAATCGCTGACTGTTACGGCGGACGCATTCTCTGCTTCTGCAAAGGCTGCCATTGAGGCTGCTGGTGGTAAAGTGGTAACTTTGAACGAGAAATAATGAAAGCTATAGAAACAATAAAAAACATCTGGAAGATTGAGGATTTGCGTCAGCGTATCCTTATCACGGTATTATTCGTATTTATCTACAGAATCGGTTCTTTTATTGTTCTGCCGGGTGTCGATCCTAATCAGCTTGGGGCTTTGGACCAACAGACTGCAAATGGAATCATGAGCCTTCTGAATATGTTTTCGGGAGGTGCGTTTTCCAATGCTTCTGTTTTTGCCCTGGGTATTATGCCGTACATCTCTGCTTCAATCGTCATCCAGTTGATGACGGTTGCAGTCCCTTCCTTCAAGAAGATGCAGAGAGATGGTGAAAGTGGTCGTCGCAAGTTGACTCAGTATACCAGGATTCTTACTGTTCTCATTCTTCTTATTCAGGGTCCATCTTATTTGGTTAACTTGTATGTTCAGTCTCCTGGGGCAGTACCTAACGATTGGTGGTTCAAGATTTCTTCTACCGTCATTCTGTGTGGAGGCAGCATGTTTGTAATGTGGTTGGGTGAGCGTATTACTGACAAGGGTGTAGGAAATGGTATTTCTTTCATTATCTTGATTGGTATTATTGCGCGTTTCCCATCTGCTGTAATCTCAGAATTCGCCTTGAATCTTCATGGAGAAGGTGGCTTGATTAAATTCTTGCTTGAGATTGTTGGTTTGGTAATTGTCATTGGTCTCTCCTTGATGCTGGTTGAGGGTACACGCCGTGTGCCTGTCCAGTATGCCAAGCAGATGACCTCTGGTGGTCGCCAGGTGGGTGGTGCGCGTCAGTATATTCCATTGAAGGTTTATGCTGCCAATGTGATGCCAATCATCTTTGCCCAGGCAATCATGTTTATTCCTTATTCTGTAGCTCCTTTCATTTCAAAGGATGCGGGAAGTTTCTTCAATAGTTACTTTGACTATAAGGGATTTGCGTACAATGTGGTTTTCGCAATATTGATAGTATTATTTACGTATTTCTATACTGCAATTACCATTCAGCCAACTCAGATGGCCGAGGATATGAAGAGAAGTGGTTCATTTATTCCTGGTGTTAAGCCAGGTACTGAGACTGCAGAGTATATCGATACAATTATGTCTCGTATCACTCTTCCTGGATCTTTGTTCCTTGCTTTCTTGGCAGTTCTTCCAGCGCTTATTGCTAACCCTTGCAACATCAATATGCAGTTTGCCCAGTTCTTTGGTGGAACTTCATTGTTGATTATTGTGGGTGTTGTTCTTGATACCATACAGCAGGTACAGAGCCATTTGATGATGCATCATTATGATGGTTTAATGCGTTCTGGACGAATCAAGGGCCGTTCTGAAATGTCAGCTTATTAAGATACAGATGATATACCTGAAGACCGATGAGGATATTGAGTTTATGCGCGTCAGCAATATGATTGTGGCACAGACTTTGGCTGAGGTCGGAAGGAATATTAAGCCAGGTGTTACAACCTTGCAGCTGGATAAAGTTGCCGAGTCGTTTATTCGCGATTGTGGTGCAGTCCCTAGTTTTTTGGGATATGATGGATTTCCAAATTCCATTTGTACTTCGGTTAATGATCAAGTTGTGCATGGTATTCCTTCGAACTATGAGTTGAAGGATGGTGACATTGTCTCGGTGGATTGTGGCGCTGTGAAAAATGGTTTTCATGGAGATTCTTGCTACACATTTGCTGTGGGGCAGGTTTCAGAAAAAGTAGCTGCCTTGTTGCAATCAACAAAGGCAGCTCTTTATAGTGGTATAGCCCAGGCTGTGGAGGGTGCCCGAATTGAGAATATTGGGGCTGCGATACAGCAAAAAGTAGAGGGTGATGGATATTCCGTTGTACGTGAGTATACAGGACACGGAATAGGCAGAATGATGCATGAGGATCCGCATGTGCGTAATTATGGCAAGCGGGGATGCGGCATCAAACTACGTAGGGGAATGGTCATAGCCATCGAACCTATGATAGCCATGGGTAGTCGGGATATAAAAATATCTAAGGATGGATGGACTGTAACCACTGTCGACCATCAGCCGGCTGCCCATTTCGAACACACTCTGGCTATAGGAGCCGAGAAGGCTGACATATTATCATCATTCAAATTTATCGAAAACAGTTAGGTCAGAATGGCTAAGCAAAGTGCAATAGAACAAGACGGTACCATCAAAGAGGCTTTGTCCAATGCGATGTTCCGTGTTGAATTGGAGAATGGACACGAAATCACAGCTCATATTTCTGGTAAGATGCGGCTTCATTATATTCGCATCCTCCCTGGTGATAAGGTTCGTGTTGAAATGTCTCCTTATGATCTGAGTAAAGGTCGTATATCTTTTAGATATAAATAATAATTAAACGATATGAAAGTAAAAGCATCTCTAAAAAAGCGTACTCCTGAATGCAAAATCGTCAGGAGAAAAGGACGTTTGTATGTAATTAACAAGAAAAATCCCAAGTTAAAATTACGTCAGGGTTAAAAAATTTATTATTTTTGCAAAAAATTAGTTTATGGCTATAAGAATTGTTGGTGTAGATTTGCCACAGAACAAGAGTGGAGAAATCGGTTTGACTTACATCTATGGCATCGGTCGTAGCTCAGCCAACCGTATTTTGTCGGAAGCTGGTGTTGATAGAAACATCAAAGTTAAGGATTGGACTGACGACCAGGCAGCTAAGATTCGTGAGATAATTGGCTCAACCATGAAGGTCGAAGGTGATCTCCGCTCTGAAGTGCAAATGAACATCAAGCGTTTGATGGATATTGGCTGTTATAGAGGTATCCGTCATCGTTTGGGCTTGCCCGTCAGAGGTCAGCGTACCAAGAACAATGCTCGTACGCGTAAGGGCAAGAAGAAGACTGTTGCAAACAAGAAGAAAGCAACTAAGTAATAAATAATGCTTTTAATATAAAGTAAATATGGCAAAAAAAGCAGTAGCAGCTAAAAAAAGGGTTGTAAAAGTTGACGCTAATGGACAACTGCATGTCCACTCATCTTTCAATAACATTATTGTCTCTTTGGCAAACAGTGAGGGTCAGATTATTTCTTGGTCTTCAGCTGGTAAAATGGGATTCCGTGGCTCTAAGAAGAATACTCCTTATGCAGCCCAGATGGCCGCACAGGATTGTGCCAAGACGGCATTTGACTTGGGTCTGAGAAAGGTGATTGCATATGTATCTGGTCCAGGAAATGGAAGAGAATCAGCTATCCGTACCATACATGGTGCAGGTATTGAGGTCTCTGAAATCATCGACGTTACGCCACTTCCTCATAATGGCTGCCGACCACCTAAAAAACGTAGAGTTTAATTATTATTTTACTTAACAAGTTCTCCGGTTCATAGGGCGTCATTGATTGCGAAAAACCTCTCAGCAGTCGCGGCTGCGCTCGGTGAATTTGGTGATTAATTTTTAAAAAAAATGGCAAGATATATTGGTCCCAAGACGAGAATCTCTCGTAGATTTGGTGAAGCTATCTTCGGTCCCGACAAGGTTCTGGCAAAGCGTAACTTTCCGCCAGGACAGCATGGAGTGAACAGAAGAAAGAAGGTATCGGAGTACGGTAATCAGCTGGCTGAAAAGCAGAAGGCTAAATACACTTATGGTGTGTTGGAAAACCAGTTCCGTAACCTTTTTGAGAAGGCATCTAGCTCAAAGGGTGTAACTGGTGAGGTTCTTCTTCAGTTGTTGGAGTCTCGTCTGGATAATGTGGTTTATCGTTTGGGTATGGCCCCAACGCGCGCAGCTGCACGTCAGTTGGTTTCTCATCGTCACATCGTAGTTGACGGCGAAATCGTCAATGTCCCTTCTTATTTGCTTAAGGCAGGTCAGATTGTAGGCGTACGTGAGAAGTCGAAATCTTTAGAGGCTATCGCTAACTCATTGGCTGGATTCAATCACAGCAAGTATCCTTGGTTAGAGTGGGATAACACAACAATGTCAGGTAAGTATTCGTATGTGCCTGAGAGAACTGATATCCCTGAGAATATCAAGGAACAATCAATCGTCGAGTTATACTCTAAATAATAAATAATAATTTATCCATGGCTATATTAGCATTTCAAAAACCCGATAAAGTTATAATGTTGGAGGCGGACAACTGCAAGGGTAAGTTTGAGTTTCGTCCGTTGGAACCGGGATATGGAATCACCATAGGAAATGCCCTGAGAAGAATTTTGTTATCTTCTTTGGAGGGTTTCGCCATCACTTCGATGAAGGTTGATGGAGTTGACCATGAGTTCTCTTATATCCCTGGTGTTGTAGAGGATGTTACTAATATTATCCTTAACCTCAAACAAGTACGCTTTAAGCAGAAAGTGGAGGAGGTTGAAAGCGAAAAGGTAGATTTGACCGTTTCGGGGACCGAAGTGTTCAATGCCGGGGATATAACTAAGAGTTTAACAGGTTTTGAGGTGTTGAACCCTGATTTGGCAATTTGCCATCTCAACCCTGGTACTGAATTTCACATCCAACTGACCATAGCCAAGGGCCGTGGTTGGGTACCGGCTGATGAAAATAAGATTCCAGGATCAGAAATCGGTTTGATTGCTATTGATTCTATTTTTACTCCTATCCGCAATGTAAAATACACGATTGAGAATTATCGTGTTGAGCAGAAGACCGACTACGAAAAGTTGGTTTTGGAGATAGAAACAGATGGCTCAATTCATCCTAAGGATGCTTTGAAAGAGGCTGCCAAGATTCTTATCTATCATTTCATGTTGTTCTCAGATGAGAAGATTACGATCGACTCTCGTGATGGCGATAATGAGGATGGATTTGATGAGGAGGTTCTTCACATGCGCCAGTTGCTTAAGACCAAGTTGGTGGATATGGATCTTTCGGTCCGTGCACTTAATTGTCTTAAGGCTGCTGATGTCGAGACTCTTGGCGATTTGGTTGTGTTTAATAAGAACGACTTACTCAAGTTCCGTAACTTTGGTAAGAAGTCTCTTACCGAGCTTGAGCAGTTGCTCGACAGCCTTGATCTATCCTTCGGCATGGATATCTCGAAATATAAATTAGATAAAGAGTAATAAAATGAAGCATATTAAGAAATTCAACCATTTGAGCAGAAAGAGTTCTGAGCGTAGCGCTCTGCTCTCAAGCATGGCTTGTTCTTTGATTAAGGCTAAGAATAAGAGAATCACCACTACTGTTGCTAAGGCTAAGGCTCTGCGTGTTTATGTTGAGCCTCTTCTGACCAAGAGCAAGGATGATTCTACCAATTCCCGTCGTGTGGTGTTCAGTTACCTTCAGGATAAAGAGGCCGTTACTGAACTTTTCCGTGAGGTTTCTCAGAAAATCGCAAGCCGCAATGGTGGCTATACTCGTATCATCAAGACTGGCATCCGTTTGGGTGATGCTGCTGAGATGTGTTTTATCGAGTTGGTTGATTATGATGAGAACATGCTCAAGGGCAAGACTACAGCAAGCAAGAAGTCTACTCGTACTCGTCGTTCTTCTGCAAAGAAGAAGGCTGATGAGGTCTCTGATGCAACTGTAGTTGAAGAGACTCCTTCTGAGGAAAAGTAAATTCTTTTACATAAGTTAAAGGGGGTATCCATTATAATGGATGCCCCTTTTTTTGTGCAGTTTTGCCCATTTCCTTCTTGATGGGCAATAATAAAGCCGCAATCCCAAGCGTGGAATTGCGGCTTTGTTCTGATTTTCTTCTTGAACCTTACGGATGTACGTAAGTTCCTATTTTCTCACCAGACAAAACTTTTTTCAGGTTTCCGAAAGTATCCATGTTGAACACAATGATGGGAAGTTTGTTCTCTTTGCACATTTCTGTTGCCGTGAGGTCCATCACCTTCAGTCCGCGTTTGAATATCTCATCGTAGGATATCTCATCGAATTTGGTGGCTTTGGGGTCTTTCTCAGGGTCGGCAGTGTAGATGCCGTCAACGCGTGTGCCTTTCAGCATAACATCAGCTTCCAATTCAATGCCACGCAATGAAGAACCTGTATCGGTGGTAAAGAATGGGTTGCCGGTTCCAGCAGAGCAGATAACCACCTTCCCAGCCTCAATACATTCAATGGCTTTATCCTTGCTGTAGAAGTTGCCGATGGGTTCCATTCTGATAGCTGTGAGTACCTCGGCTTTAACTCCAGTGCTTTTCAGTGCAGACTGTAGGGCCAGGCTGTTGATGACGGTGGCGAGCATACCCATTTGGTCTCCTTTCACTCTGTCAAAGCCTTTCGATACGCCGCTCATTCCTCTGAAAATGTTTCCTCCACCTATTACAATGGCGATTTCCACTCCCATGTCGTGAATTTCTTTTATCTGAGTAGCATAGTCGCTCAGTCTTTTTTCATCAATTCCGTATTGCTTCTCGCCCATCAGCGATTCTCCGCTCAATTTGAGTAGAATGCGTTTGAATTTTGCCATGTTTTATGTTTTTTTTTGATTTGATTCTTCTTCCTTACTTTTTGCTCTTGATAACCAATGACTGTCCCACTTTCAGTTTGCGAGTGTGCAGATGATTCCATCTCTGTATTTGCCCTATGGAGCAATGATAACTTCTCGCAATGTGATAAATGGTTTCACCTTTGCCCACAATGTGCATTCCTGGCGTTGTGACGCTGTTTGTGGTATCGGATGGTGTGCTTTGCGCTATTTCACTCTTCTGGCCCTTGGCGGCAATGTCTGAGGCCGGTGAGCTTTTTGTTGCTTGCCCTCCTTTGACAATAATAGTTTGTCCTACTTTCAGTTTGCGTGTGCGCAGGTGATTCCATTTTTGAATTTGTTCTACTGAACAGTTGTTCTCTTTTGCAATTCTGTAGATGGTTTCGCCTTTGGCTACAGTGTGTTTTCCTGCGATTTCCTCCTTTTGTTCGTCGCTATTAATATTCTTTTCGTCTGCTTTGTTTTCGTTGCCGATATTGGTTTTCTCGCTTTCTTGGATCTGCGAGTTTTGTCCATTCTTAATTATAAGCTGTTGCCCTGGTCTCAGTTTGCAAGAGCGCAGTCTGTTCCATTTTTTTAGATCTCTTACGGTACAATGGTATCTTTTTGCTAACTGGAATATGGTTTCTCCTCGTTTAACCTTGTATGCGTTAGGTGAAGAGGCGGACGTGTCGTTTGTTGAACCCGCTTTGATGCTTTGGTTGTGGCTCTTTGTCGGTCTTGCGTCTGAGTGTGTTGAGGTCTCAGTAGATGTTTTTCCAGTCTTTTCTTCGTTGCTGTTTGTCTCGGCATTGTTGGCAGTCTCACCATTGTTCGTATCAGACTCACCCTTTTTCTTGCTGTAGGTGCGGGTGGCAACGTATTCAGCATTTCCCGGCCGTATTTTTATAATCTGTCCGACTCTTATTTTGGCGTTACGGAGGTGATTCCATTTAATCAGTTCGGCAGTTGAACATTTATAATTTCGACCAATGGCGGCAAGAGTCTCCCCTGTTTGCACTGTATGCGTGTTGCCGTTGTCAATTTTCTTTCGTTCTTCTTCTATTGCCTGTTCCTTGGCCTTCGCTTTCTCTTCGGCCTCTTTCTTCCTGTCGTTTTCTCCCTTTATAACTAGAGTCTGTCCTGTTTTCAGACGGCTGGAAGTCAGGTTGTTCCATTCTTTGATATCTTTGGAGGTGCAGTGATATTTTCTTGCCAAAGAGAATATGGTTTCTCCTTCAGATACAGTAAGAGTGATAGTATTGGCATTGGGTTTCCCTGCATAAACTGGGCTGTTGGCAACTGTCTTGCTTGGTCTGATGACCAGTTCTTGACCTTCATCCACTCTGTTTCCGTGCAGATTGTTCCATGTAACCAGTTCTTTGATGGTACAGTTGTATTTTTGAGAGAGAGAGTAAACCGATTCTCCTCTTTTGACTGAAACTTTGATATCGTTGGCATTCACGTCCTCAGCGGCGACCTCTTTGCGAGCGTCTTGCAGATAGGTGTTCACGTCTTTTTCTTGTCTGATGACGAGCGTTTGTCCTGGTCTTACTCTTTGACGGCCACTCAAATGATTCCATTTCCTGAGATCGGCAATTGAACAGTTGTATTTGTGAGCAATTCGGTAAAGAGTTTCTCCGCGGCGTACTTTGTGTTTGTTGCTTTCGGCGGCAATGCTAAGGTCCAGTTTGTTTTGTGGCTGTAAGTCCACAGAATTGTTGATGGCGGCATCATTAGCTGCAAACAGAGGTGGCGCAAAGCGGCTTTCGTTGTAGTTTATTATTCTGCGGAGACCTCTGAATCGGCGGGTATAATAAAAAGCGTCGGGATATCTGTCGATTCTGATGCCACTGCCATTGGCGGCATGTATGAATCGGAAAGAGTGGTTGATGGGGTCGACATCAAAAACGATGCCCACGTGTCCGATTCCACCTCTGGAATTGTGACCCGTAAAAAAGACCAGGTCGCCTTTGTGTACATTCTCGGTGGAAATACGTACTCCTTGCAGATACTGGTCGGAGGAAGATGCTCCCAGCGAGAATCCGAATTGGCGGTAAACGTAGCCTGTGAATCCGGAACAGTCGAAAGCGTAGGGACCCTTGTTTCCGCTTCTGTAAGGTTTTCCAAGGTGTTTGGTGGCCTCGTATATGATGGAGTCGGCAATGTTGACTGGCGCATTCAGCGTATCGCGGGCATCGCTGGGTTTCATCCGCGCACCATGATAGTGGCTGTGAAATCTGAAATGGGAATGATGCCGTCTGCCTTCAGCCGCCGACAAGCATAAAATAGTGCATATGATGAAGAAAAAAAATCGTTTCATTTGCGTTGTTCTCTAATTTAGGAACTATTGTTAGGGAGGTATCGACCTCACATTGGCCTGAAATGAATGGCCCAGGAAGGTGATGCGTGGCAGCATCTGTCCACCGTTAGATAGTGACCTTCCGAAAAGGAAAAGTAAAGTAGAGGAAACATCAATTAGCCCTACATTTACAAAGATAAGGTTTTTCTCCCTTTTTTCCTTTGTTATAACGGGAGTCCTCTTCATTTGTTTGCTAAAATCTCTTAAAAAACATGCAAAAATCAAGCCAGACTTCTCAATTGAATGAGAAATCTGGCTTGAAAGCGGAAAGGGTGGGATTCGAACCCACGGAACGGCTAGGCCGTTCGCTGGATTTCGAGTCCAGTCCATTCGACCACTCTGGCATCTTTCCAAGCGCAAAAGTAAGTCTTTTTTCTTCTCTGTCCTATTCTTTTCCCAATTTTTTTCAATTTTTCAGATGCAGTATTCGGCCGCATCAATGATACCAGCTCTCATCGCATATTTTGTGGCTTCGTGCACATTGTTCACTTCCAGTTTCCTGAAAATGTTTTTTCTGTGTGTGTTGACGGTGTGGAAACTGAGACATCTCTCAGCGGCAATCTCTTTTGTGGTTTTGCCCAAGGCAATTTCTTTCAGTATTTCCTTTTCGGTGGGAGTCAGCAGGTCTTTCTCTTTGGGCTCGTCATGCTTTTGCTCGCGTAGTAGAAGGTCGGATGCGTAACGGCAGATGTATCTTTCGCAGCGCAGCACATTATGCAGGGCAAAACTGATTTCCTCTGCCTCCCCATCTTTCATCACGATACTAAACTTGTTGCTGCTGAGAATGGCCCGGCGGATAAATTCTTCACTCAACTCGTAGCTGAACAGCAGCCATTCGGTTTTGGTAAATCGGGACTGAATCACCAGCAGTTCATCAACGCTCTCTATATCCATACTGGTAAAGTCAAGAATCACAGCACATCTTTCATCCTGTTGCAGTTGACTGATTAGTCCCTTTTTGTTTTTTATCTCTGTTACTATTAGCTCCTGGCTGATGCGTGACAGTAGATACCGAATCCCCGCCTTTGTAATATCTTGATTGTCAGCTAATAGTATATTCATTCGATTTCTGTTTATGCTGCAAATTTACTAAATCTTTAACTACCTGATACCATGTTTGTGGTATCAAAATGGCATTTTTGTGTTATTGCGTGGACGGTGTGGCAGCTTTAACTTTGTGGTGTTGAAAGATACGAAACAGATTGAAAACAAATTAAAGAATAGGAGATACGAATATGACAGACAAAAAGAAATTACACTTTGAAACATTGCAGTTGCATGTTGGACAAGAACAGGCTGACCCAGCCACAGATGCGCGTGCTGTACCAATCTATCAGACCACCTCATACGTGTTCCATAATTCAAAGCATGCGGCCGACCGATTCGGGTTGCGTGATGCTGGCAATATATATGGCCGACTGACCAATAGCACCGAGGGAGTTTTTGAAGATAGAGTGGCAGCCCTTGAGGGTGGAGTAGCCGGACTGGCGGTGGCCAGTGGAGCGGCAGCTGTAACCTACGCAATAGAGAACATTACCGCAGCTGGTGACCATGTGGTGGCTGCCAAAACCATCTACGGCGGTACCTTCAACCTGCTTAGCCATACACTCAGCAAATTTGGTATCAGCACCACCTTTGTGGACCCTGATGATCTTTCTGCTTATGAAAAGGCCATCAAACCAAATACCAAATTGGTGTTTATTGAGACCCTTGGCAATCCCAACTCCAACATCATTGATGTGGATGCGGTTGCCAAGATAGCTCACAGTCACGGTATACCATTGATTATAGACAATACCTTTGCCACCCCATATCTGTTCCGTCCGATAGAGCATGGTGCAGACATTGTAGTTCACTCGGCCACCAAATTTCTTGGCGGACATGGTACCACACTGGGTGGTGTGATTGTTGACAGTGGCAAGTTCAACTGGAAACAGAACGACAAATTTCCTCAGCTGTCGAAACCGGAACCAAGCTATCATGGCATAGTGTTCGCAGATGCGGTGGGAGCTGCGGCTTTCGTTACCCGGATTCGTGCCGTCATTTTACGTGATACAGGTGCGACTCTTAGTCCGCTTAGCGCGTTCCTGCTGTTACAGGGAGTAGAGACACTCTCGTTGCGTGTGGAACGACATGTGGAAAATGCGCTCAAGGTGGTGGATTATCTGAAGAACAACCCCAAAGTGGCAAAGGTCAATCATCCATCCCTGCCCGAGCATCCCAACCATGCACTCTACGAGCGTTATTTCCCTAATGGAGCTGGTTCCATATTCACCTTTGACATCAAGGGCGGAGCCGAAGAGGCCCAGCGTTTTATTGACCATCTCAAGATTTTCTCCTTATTGGCCAATGTGGCAGATGTGAAATCGCTGGTGATTCATCCTGCCAGCACCACCCACTCTCAACTCACTGATGCGGAATTGGAGGACCAGGGAATCCATCAGAGCACTATCCGTCTGAGCATAGGCACCGAACATATTGATGATATTATTGATGATTTGGACCAGGCTTTCAAGGCTATTTGATTGCTGTGCCCGATTTAGATAAAAAGAATAACAATAAAAAATTCAAGGAATATGACTATCGCAAAAAAATTGACCGAATTGGTCGGCAATACCCCTTTGTTGGAGTTGAATAAGTTTAGTGCGGGCAAGCACATAGGCACGAGTATTATAGCTAAGCTGGAGTATTTCAATCCCGCAGGCAGTGTGAAAGACCGAATAGCGTTGGCAATGGTAGAGGATGCCGAACGCAAGGGAACGTTGAAGGCAGGAGCCACCATCATAGAGCCTACTAGCGGCAATACGGGTGTCGGTTTGGCTTTTGTGTCGGCAGTCAAAGGTTATAAGGTGATACTGGTGATGCCAGATTCGATGAGCGTGGAACGCCGCAATTTGCTCAAAGCTTATGGCGCACGCCTGGAACTGACACCTGGAGCGTCGGGCATGAAAGGTGCCATAGCCAAGGCAAACGAGCTTAAAGAAGAAATACCTGGCGCTGTGATTTTGCAGCAGTTTGAGAATCCAGCCAATCCTGAAGTCCATTATCGTACAACGGGTGAGGAAATCTGGCGTGACACCGATGGCAAAGTTGACATCTTTGTTGCTGGTGTGGGTACCGGCGGCACTGTCAGCGGTATAGGTAAAAAACTGAAGGAGAAAAATCCAAAGGTGCAGATAGTGGCTGTGGAACCTGCGTCATCGCCAGTGCTGTCGGGTGGCAAATCGGGTCCTCATAAAATTCAGGGTATCGGAGCAGGGTTCGTGCCTGCCACCTTCAATAGGGCAGTAGTGGATCAGATTTATCAAGTAGAGAATGATGATGCCATCCGTACGGGGCGCGAGTTGGCTCAGCAGGAAGGTCTGTTGGTCGGCATCTCATCGGGGGCTGCTGTCTTTGCAGCCTTGCAGCTGGCCTTGAAACCGGAGAACAAAGGCAAGAAAATTGTGGCTCTGTTACCAGATACGGGCGAACGATACCTCTCAACCCTGCTTTATGCTTTTGATGAATATCCACTTTGATGGATTGAATAGATAATATGACAACGGGGATGCGCATCAACTGCACATCCCCGTTGCCTTATGTTTGGTACCTTCCTGTTTATTCAAAGTTGAAAGTCAGCGTGAACATTCGGGAAGTCAATTTTGATAAAGCCTGCGTGTATTTCATTTGTTTCGACCCCTCAAGGTCAGGACGGTCAGTGTCCAGCATATTATTCATACCAAGAAACATCTTGAATTCCGGACCCAGTTTGAAGTAGGTGAGATAGATATCGCAACCGAAACCGAACTCAATGCCATAATCCATTTGTTTCAGCAGAATGTTGCAATCCTTTGATCGCCCCAAGTCGATGGTGGCAGCAGGTCCGCACAGCAGATAAGGCCGGTAATTGCCCATACGCTGGGCTCTCATCTTCACCAGCAGCGGAAAGTCAATGATGTCTGATTTGACGTCAGCGTCCTCGCCCGGATTTCCGTCTTCATCTACAAAATGCAGTTTGCGGTCGTTGAACAGCAATACCGGATTGAAGCGTAGGTTGAAATATTCGCCCAACCGAAGGTCGCTGATGATACCTACGGTAAATCCTGTGCCAAAATCAGTGACGTCGCCATACCATCTTTTCCCATCATCGGTGGCAATGGCGCCTGACTGTGATGGATTGAAATCCATTGCGTTCAGACCTAAAATAAAGCCGAAGTGGTACAATTTGTTATCAGCATTGATCAGGTTGCGCACGTGACCAAACTTATGTTGCGGATATGCTGCTGTAGCCATGGAAATAAGGGCTAACAGGCAAAAAAGCATCTTTTTCAAACCTAATTTTTTTTGTTGTTTTCAGAAATGGACGGAAATTTCCGCCCTTGCTCACGGAGTAGCCATGTACTCATATTCCACCTTATGGAACAATAACGTTGTGCTGATGGATTTTATTTCCTTTCAGGTGCAAAGTTACAAAAAATTAGAAATAAAGTCCCATTCCTACGCACAAGCCCCATTTTTCCGCTTTGTAATTGTCAAGGTAGTTAAGTCGGCGCACATATTCAATTCTGAAAAGTTTGAATATGTTATGAATTCCGACGCAGGCTTCCATGTAGGGTTGAGCTCCGAACTCGTAGGAGGTGTTGTGCCCATTTTTGTCTTGCGGAAATGCAAACAAATCTTTGCTGTCGGTATGTTTTGCAGGATTGTTTTTGTCGCTCAGTGAACCATACATGGCTCTGAAACGGAACACCTCTTTCCAATGGAGTTTCTTGATGAGAGGTACTCTTCCGAACAGAAATCCGTCCATGTTGTATGTTATCTCCGTCGATGCGTATTGATCGTTAAGAAATTCCATGTTGTTCATCAGCCAGAAGGTCTCCGGCTGAATGATATACGACAGATTGGCCGCAGGAATGAACAGAAGAGGGTAAGGAACCTTGTCCCATATCTTACCTGCCTGTAATGTTACATTTACATATCCGAGAGGCGTCAGAAAAAATTCTTGCCGATAAGACATCTCTGTTTTGTTGTAAGTGTATTGGCTTCCCAGCAGGTCTTTGTATGCCGTCTGATGTGAAAGCGTGAATTGCGGAATCTCCGGGTTCATCACATATCTGGTGGTCTTGTTTTGGTAGTAACGTACCCCAGGTGCATAACCCAAATCGATGCCGAAAGTCGAAGTCTCCAGACCATCAACCACACTGCTGTCGTTGACTTGTCTATAAACCAAATCGCCGGCGGCTTTTTCCTCCTGATGCTTTAGAGACAATGTATAGCTGAATCCGCTGCCTTTCTCTTCAATATATTTGGCTTGCTGGGTGCGCACATAGGCATATTGAGTCACCTTCTCACGTTTGAACGAATGTACAAAGCTGGAATTATATTCGCCCAGGAAACGTTCGCTTGGAATGTCCCAGTCATAGCTGTAGCTCACTTGCAGCGCTTTGCGAGGAAAGTCCATCTTGCTGAATTTCTTCTCTCTAAAAGAGTATTCCACCTCTCCTTTATATTTCAGTTTTTCATCGTCAAATCCGTAAGCACCGTATCCGTCAAGAAACCAATGGGGATTGAGTGCAGGATTGGTACGGCCTCCCAATCGTATGCGGGAGCCTTCCAGATTGTTGTGTGAGTAGGTTGACATCACAGGCCCGTAATCAAAATAGCCATTCTTGCCGAGTGTCATGTATCCCTCCAAGCAAGTTTTCAGTGTGAATTCAAGCACGTTGAACCATACCTTCTGTTTCAATTGGTGGGTCATGGAGTCGATGCTGGCTTCCTTGGTGGTCAGTTTCACAGGCCGTTGACCATTCCAGAAGGTATCGGCATGGGCTTTGGCCGTGTGCAGAGTGAAAGTGTTTTCCTGCCGGTCGAAAATGGTTTTGTCAATGTCGTGCCATTTGTATCCGGTATAGTAGGCATCCCGTTTTACATATCCACCTTGCAGTCCGTCAATAAGGAAAACCTCGCTCACCATTTTTTCATGGCTGACAGCATATCGTCCTTCCTCCGTCTTTTCATATTCCTGCTCGATGTGCAGTTTCTCCACAATATTCAGCTTGATGTTGCGGGGAATATTCATTTTTACTGATTTCACGGCATAAGAGCTGTCGGTGGTGATGAGCATGGTGCCCGTAAATCCCATGTCAGTGGTGTTGGCGGGGATAAAGTTCATCTCGATATACTTTTGGCCGTCGTCACCAGTGATGGTATCGTCAATGAAGAAATGGTAAAAAGTAGGGGCAATCACGGAAAGCGGACTGACGAATTTGGTGAGGTAGAGGTCGATATTGTTGTCGTAGAGTTGCACGTCGGCAAAACTTTCAGACAATACGTTGTCTATCATGTCTTCTGACAGCACATTCATCAGTATTTTGTTGTTCTGTGCGGTGATAGTCCTTTTCAGTCTGTAGGGCGATTCCTGGTAACTGATATCTGAAATATTCTCGCGGATGGAGAATGGAAGATAAGTGTTGTCGGAAACCTCAGAACTGTCGATATATTGATAAATGTAGTTGAACTTCCCCTTTTTTAGCTTTGTCGAGTCATCAGGGGCTTTCACGTTGTTCAGTCCCAGTATGTTTTTTTCATATCGTTTCACACTGTAGTAGTCATCCTTGCGGATGTCGTTAGAATCTTTGTGGGCTATCACTTTCCGCATCAAATCTACCGCAGGATTTCCCTTCCTCTTGTATTTTTCTTTTCTTGTCGCCTTTATTACCACGGCACCCAACTGTTGAACCACAGGGGCCAACGTGACATTGATGTGGTGTCCACGTTTGCTGATGTCAATCACCTTGGAGCGGTATCCGAGATAGGAGAATACCAAAAATCTGTTGTTGATGGCAGAGTCTGTCTCCAGAATGTAGTAACCCTGCAAGTCGGTTTCGGTACCGTATGGCGAATTGCGGTAGGTGACAGAGGCATAGGGCAGAGTCTCGCCGCTGATTGAGTCTCTGACAAATCCCTGGTAGGTGACTTTGCCTGCAAAGGATTCAGTGCAGACCAATAGACCAATGGTGAAGAATAAAAAAAATCTAAACGTGAAATTTCTCATAAAATAATATAAGGAGAAGTCTGATTCGGCGGGGGTTGATAGTTGTTAAAGGCTTCATTCGCCAGTCATCAGATGACTCATTCATACGTGCAAAGATACTTCATTTCCTTTTATTTAGTGTCACAATGAAGCAGAAAGTACCACTGATAAGGACAAAAAGAGAGGAAGCAATAGACAATGCCGCCATAAATCCATAAAAAAAGCCGGTATCCTTGGAGAACCAAGGATACCAGCCTGATTATGTAAAGTTACCGCTGATTAGTCAGTGGCTGTCTTTTTTGATGCTTTTTTACGCTCGTTCTCATCGAGGATAATCTTGCGCATACGCATGCTCTTAGGTGTGATTTCAACCAACTCGTCCTCTTTGATATACTCCAGTGCCTCCTCCAAACTGAAAATGATAGGAGGAGCCAGTTTGACCTTGTCATCAGAGCCGGCAGCACGCATATTGGTAAGTTTCTTCGATTTTGTGACATTAACCACCAAATCGTCAGACTTGTTGTTCTCGCCAACTACTTGTCCTACATAGATTTCTTCCTGAGGACTGATGAAGAATTTGCCGCGGTCTTGCAGGTTGTTGAGTGCATAGGCAAAAGCCGTACCGGTTTCCATTGCAATGATGGAGCCATTGTTACGTCTTTCCATAGGGCCTTTGTATGGGGCAAATCCTGTGAATCGGTGAGCAATGACGGCCTCGCCAGCGGTGGCGGTCAGCACGTTGGTACGCAATCCGATGATACCACGGGATGGAATGTTGAAATCCAGATGGACACGGTCGCCACGTCTTTCCATTGATACCATATCACCCTTGCGGGTAGCAACCATTTCGATGACCTTACCCGAAACATCTTCAGGTGTATCGATGGTCAGTTCCTCCATAGGCTCATTCTTGATGCCGTCAATCTCTTTGATGATGACCTTAGGCTGTCCCACCTGCAGCTCATATCCTTCGCGACGCATGGTCTCGATAAGAACGGACAAGTGGAGCACACCACGGCCATAGACGGTCCAGTGGCCATCGGCCAGACCCTTCTCGACACGCAGTGCGACATCGCGGTCCAATTCGCTGACCAGACGGTCGTTGATATGGCGTGAAGTAACAAATTTACCCTCTTTGCCAAAGAATGGAGAGTCGTTGATTCGGAACTCCATACTCATGGTAGGCTCGTCGATGGCGATTGGAGGTAGCGGATCAGGATTGGCCAAATCGCAGATACATTCACCGATTTCGAAATTATCGATACCGACCAATGCGCAAAGTTCGCCACTTTCCACTTCAGATACTTTAGACTGGCTGAAACCTTCGAATACGCGAAGTTCCTTGATTCTGTTCTTTACGATGGTGCCGTCACGTTTGGCCAAAGCCACGTCCTCACCTTCATGCAACTTGCCCCGATGTACACGACCCACGGCGATACGGCCGACGTAAGAGGAGAATACCAATGATGTTATCAGCATTTGGGCGCTGCCTTCACGGTGTTCTGGAGCCGGAATATATTTGATGATGGCATCCAATACTGGAGTGATATCATTCTCACGAGGTTTCTTCCAGTCGTCTGACATCCAGTTGTTCTTGGCAGAGCCGTAAACGATAGGGAAGTTGAGCTGGTCCTCTGTGGCATTAAGACTGCACATCAAGTCAAATACAGCCTCTACAACCTCATCGGGACGGCAGTTTGGTTTGTCAACCTTGTTGACAACCAAAATCGGTTTCAGTCCGATTTGCAGGGCCTTTTGCAGCACAAAACGGGTCTGAGGCATTGGCCCCTCAAAGGCATCGACCAGCAGAAGACAGCCGTCGGCCATGTTGAGCACGCGCTCCACCTCGCCACCGAAGTCCGAGTGCCCAGGAGTATCAATAATGTTGATTTTGCAATCTTTATAGCGAATAGATACGTTTTTAGAGACGATGGTTATCCCTCGCTCTCGCTCCAAATCATTGTTGTCAAGGATGAGTTCGCCAGGCTTTTCATGATCACTGAAAAGTTTCCCGGCTTGTAACATCTTGTCCACCAGCGTTGTTTTGCCGTGGTCAACGTGCGCAATAATTGCGACATTTCTGATTTTTTGCATTCTAACTTAAATTTATGTCTTTTTGAAAATGCAAAGTTAGTGAATTTTAAAGGAAAATTGTGCAAGTATTGTATTAAAATGTGTTTGTGAGCATATTTTTCACCGTTCATAGGCGCTTCATCCTTTTCTTTTGCCTGATGGTTCATTCATGTATCTTAACTGTCGGATAAAAATGGTAATTTTGCAGGCATTATAATCAGGATAGGAAAATGAGTGTAGGAAAATCGCCAGCTGAATTAGGACAAGCTGATATTCGAAAATTGTTAATCAGCTATTCCATACCAACCATAGTGGCATTGATAGCATCATCGGTATACAACATTATCGACAGTGTTTTTATTGGTCACAAGGTAGGAGCCTTGGCTATTGCGGCCATGACAATAACCCTGCCTCTAATGAACATAGCCGCCGCCTTTGGCGCGATGGTGGGAGCGGGAGGCAGCACGCTCATAACCATTAAAATGGGTCAGAAAGATGATCAGGGAGCAGCGCACGTGTTAGGCAACATTGCGGTACTTAATGTCATATTGGGTGTGTTTATCATGCTGGTGGGATTGATTTTCATGAAACCGATAGCCATTCTGTTTGGAGCCAGTGCATCTACATGGCCTTATGTGCGTGATTTTATGACGGTTATATTGATAGGAAATGTCGGCACCCATTTATATTTCGGGCTGAATAACGCAATGCGTTCGGCAGGAAATCCGCGAAAAGCCATGAATATGACGTTGCTGACGGTATTGTTCAATCTTATTCTTGCACCGATTTTTATTTTTGTTTTTGAGTGGGGTATCAGGGGAGCTGCCCTTGCGACGGTATTATCGCAAACTGTATCTCTGGTATTGATAGTAAGGCATTTCCTTGATTCCAGACAGTTTCTCCATTTTCAACGATTTGCTTTCCGTCTCCGTCAATCCATAGTCAAGGGTATTTTGTCCATTGGCATATCACCATTTCTGCTGAATATATGTTCCTGTTTGGTGGTGATTCTTATCAATCGTCAGTTAGCGTCATACGGAGGTGATTATGCCATAGGCGCTTATGGTAATGTGAACAAAATTCTGATGCTGTTTGCCATGGTGGTGATGGGAATCAACCAAGGTATGCAGCCTATTGCGGGTTATAATTTTGGAGCCAAGCAGTATGGAAGGGTTACAGAGGTGCTAAAGACAGCCATCTTTTTTGCCTCTTCGGTGATGATTACGGCATTCTTGGTGTGTGAGTTTTTTTCTCATCAGATTATGATGGCCTTTACCAGCGACGAGCGTATGATTGCCGATTCTGCGTTTGGTTTGCGCATTACCGTGGCTACTTTCCCCATTGTCGGATTCCAAATGGTGACTTCTACCTTCTTTCAATCAATAGGAAAAGCCGCATGGGCAGCGTTTCTTTCCACTACACGTCAGATGCTGTTTCTTATTCCCATGATATTGCTGTTGCCGCATTTGTTGGGGCAGACTGGCATTTGGGTCAGTATGCCGGTAGCCGATACGCTCTCATCCATTGTTACTGCGATTCTGTTGATTTATCAGTTTCGCAAGTTCAAGAAGATGGATGAGTCGTCTGTCTTTCACTCTAAGTCGTAGTCTCTTGCTGTTTTAATGTCGAGCATGTTTTCTTTAAAATAGGTTGTCAACCTTTTTTGTATCTTTGTGAGAATGGAGTCTTTAAATTATTCACGCTTATGTTGTTTCCGATTGGCATACAGAGTTTTTCAGAAATCCGCAAGGGAGGTTACGTCTATGTGGACAAGACGGCTCAGATATATGAGCTGGCGACTACCGGCAAATATTATTTTCTGAGCCGCCCTCGCCGTTTTGGCAAGAGTCTGCTGCTTTCCACGCTGGAGGCCTACTTCTTGGGACAAAAGGATTTGTTCAAAGGCTTGGCCATCGAACAGTTGGAAAAGGAGTGGACGGTGTACCCCGTGCTGCATATCGACAT
>CALMUD010000261.1 GCA_937872735.1 uncultured Bacteroidales bacterium | reverse complement strand
GTCCAAGCCAGCGGGAATAAAATCACCTTATTATTCTTTGTCAGTATGTTCTTCTAATGAGAGGCAAAGTGTAAACAATGTGGTTTATGATGTGAAAATGATGAATAGTCAGAAAGTAAGTCAGTGTAGAAACTATAGAAAAGATGATGCGGAAAAAATGCAAAGTTGGGTTTGCGAAGAAGATTTTGATTATATCCGTATTGGTTTTTCATTAAACAGCAAACCTATCGATAGTGTGATAATCCCCAAATGGAGGAGTGTTCAAAATGCAGCAAGTAATACGTTTCATTTTGCTGTTGATTTGGGTACTTCCAATACTCATATTGCTTATGTCATGGGAGATAAAGGGGAACCTGTAGATTTTGACATATCAGATAAAGACTGTCAAATCGGAATATTGTCTGGAGCAAGTAAACCTTTGATAGAAGAGCAACTGATGCCACGAATCATAGGGGATGGAAAAAACAAATTTCCTCATAAAACGATGTTAAGTATTGCAAATGGGGTTTCGTATAATAATAACGGCGAGATTATTTATCCATTTTGTGATTCTAATATTCCGTTCTCTTCTTTTATGTCTTGGAAAGACTTTAATGACTGTAAAACGGACATAAAATGGGCCAACAAAGATACAGAGAAAAAAATATTGAAAAATTATATTGAAAATATCGTATTGTTGTTGCGTGCTAAAGTTTTATTGAATGGAGGAAATTTGGGAAATACAACATTGACTTGGTTTTATCCGACCAGCATGAACACGAGCCAACAAAGAAGTTTAGAGGGAATTTGGAAAGAACTTTTTGTTAAATATTTTGGCCCCCAAAATGTAGGAACTCAATTGCAGTCTATGACGGAGTCTGAAGCCCCATGTCAATATATAATCAACAACGTTAAAGTTCATTCCACACTTCTGTGTGTGGATATAGGAGGAGGAACTTCAGATGTCACTTATTATGATGATACCGACAAGGATATAAAGTTTGTATCATCATTCCGATTTGCTTCTAATGCAATTCTTGGACGTGGTTATGCCCCATCATTGCCGAATGAAATGGTTGAGCATTTTAAAAGTAAAATATGTGATGATCTTGATAAAAATGAAGATGATCCCATTTCTAAGCCAATTAAATCAGCGATAGAAAAAAGCGCATCCGATTCTTCAAATCTTGCACAAATGCTTTTTTCTGTTGAGGATATACTAGATTCAGAAGATAGTAAGTTGAACGCATCTGATTTTTCTTTTCTGAAAATGTTAAAAGAGGGAGAGGATGGTATTCCATATAAGATAGTATTTCTGTTTTTCTATGTGGCCATTCTTTATCATGTGGCCCATATCGTAAAGGAGAAAAAATTGGACAAACCGCGTCAACTTGCATTCACTGGAAATGGGTCTAAATTATTGGACATCGTTTTCCTTGGAAAGAAAGAGAAACAGTTGTTGTCTGATATGATATTCAAACGTGTTCTTGGTGAAGATAGTGGTTGTATGGATATCTATTCGGATGAACATCCCAAGGAACTGACTTGCTATGGTGGCTTGGCTTCTGCAAATAATATGAATGTCGATATCTCAAAGAAAAAACTGATATTAGGTATAGACAATAAAATCATAGAAGATGGGGAGACTTACGGAGAGATAAATAATAATTATTGTAATAAAGTGGTGACTGAGACAGAAGAATTTGTCAAGTTCTTTGAGGAGTTGGATAAAGATTTCAGTTTCTACAATAATTTGGGTACGGAAAAAAATGCTGTTGCGTTGATAAAAGAATGTATGGATAGGGGAGATCTTATGACGTTTGTTCTGAATGGAAAGGAAAGTGAAGGTGCAGATCAGGGAGATCCTATTTCCGAGACTTTATTCTTTTATCCCATAATAGGAATAATTTCAAAGCTTATTGAGAAAATATCAAAACAGTCTAACAATTCATGAGTATGTACAAAAAAATAATTTTTCTTTTGTTATTGAGTCTTTTCTCGAACTTTTATTGTGAGGCAAAGCCTGCCAACAAAAATGGTGCCCAGCAGGTCCAGACAAATAAGCATGGGGCTAGTGGGGGAAAGCCTGCCCACAATTATGTAGATAAAGATAGTTTCAGTATGGCCTGGAAGACAATTGTGATATTATCTTTGATTTTATCCTGTCTTTCATTTATTTATTCCCTTTCATTGTTTATTAAGAATAAAAGAAAGAATAAAGGCGAAAATCCACTTCCGTTTAAGTCCTTTTTCAGCACAAATCCAGATGGCTCTTCCAAGTCTTCGGGAAAAGAGTCTGTCGATTCTGATAAAAAAAGCAATTCGCCGCAAAATGATCAAAAAGGAGGTGTGAGGAATGAGAAAGGGGATGAAAAAAAAGGGCTTGTTCAAAATCAGTCCTCATCAAAACAAGAGAAGTCAGACCAGGCCGAATCTCCTGCTGACGCAGGGGCTATTGCGTCTTCTACAAATGAGTCTGTAAGCGAGAATACAGAAAAACAAGAAAAATCCGAAAGTACAAATAACCAAGGGCAAAATACAACTGAGACTGTTAATAAGCAGGAGGAATTTTATTTGAGGAAACCTGATAATAAAATCTTTGATGAGTTGTATGATTCTAATTCTGATTGCTACTATAAGGTTAAAATGAAGGACTCAAATAAAGCTGAATTTGAATTCCTTGAAAATAAAATCGAAGTGGCATCCTGTCGCCCAGAGGTATATAGCGGGGTTTGTACGGTGAAAGGCAATATGGTAGGTGCTAAGCACTGCCAAACAGAGGAAAAAGGTGTGATTGAGAAACAATCAGACGGAAAGTGGAAGGTGATAAAAAATCTGGTAATAAAAATAAATTGATTTATGATTATATTGATAATCCATTTTGTAATATTAATTCCTATTTTGTGCCTTATCATACGTAAGCAAAGTAAGGTGGCCAAGGAGAATAAGGAAAAAATGAAGCTGTTTTCCTCTATTTTTGCCGAGAAGGCGGGAGAACCGTTTCGTGGTGAGAATTATTTTTGTTCAGATCGGCATATTAATACGATTTTTCAGGGTGCCCCCATTCTGAAAAAGATAATAGGTTCAATCAATGGATATCTGGAGAACAATACGAATGCATCCCCCGATTTTTCCATATTAAAGGATATTGTAGATCGAAATTGTGATGAAACGGAAGATTCCATTCATACGTTGATGCCTATGCCTCTTTATTTCGGACTGGTAGGTACTATGTTGGGGGTTATTTTGGGTATCTTTATGCTGTTCATTTCTGGTGATTTGAACAATATGTTTATGGATAATGCTGGAGCATCGGTGGGGTATGGTATCATTGCATTGTTGATTGGAGTTGCAGGAGCAATGTTTTCCAGTGTTTATGGCATATATCGAACTGCGTCCAATTCTTATTTTTTCAAGGATTGTAAAATAGCAGAAAGTCAGGCAAAAAATGAATTTCTGACATGGTTGCAGATCCATCTGTTGCCTAAATTGAATGCAGATTTTACCAGCGAGATGACAAAAACGGCCAATCAGCTGAGCGAATTCAATAGAACTTTTGCTGAGAATGTGGAAAAATTGAATGATATTTTTAGAACCGTGGTTAATGTCAGTCATGACCAGGCTCTATCGATGCAGGCTTTGAACGAATTTGACTATAAAGGAATGACCAGGTCACTGAATAGTTCTTTAAAGGCTTTTGAAAAATGGGGTCCTCAATTTGACTCGTTGAGTGATGTATTGGAAGAAATGAGGAAACGTCAGGATGCTTTGACAGAAGCAGTATCTGAGGTTGATAGTAATTTAAGACATACGTTTGAATCTTTAAATGAAACAACTGATGACCAAGTCGGTAAATTGAAAGAAAAATTGGTGGGTCAGCAACTTGATTTTGGAAAGTTTTCAGAGAATCTGCAGGATGCTTATTATAAGAAAATGCAGGATATCGAGGATCTTTTTTGCAAAAAGGTGGAATCAGCAAATACATTTATGGATAACATAAACTTGCAAACGCAGGCGATGATGTCTTTATCAAAAGACATGAAAGAGCAATCAAAAGACTTGAGAGGGCAGATAGATTCTGTTGATAGATTGTCGAAATCTTTAACTGATTATGTTAAATCCCAATCATTTAGAAGTCGCCAATTATTAGATTCCAGAGGCTCAGCCCCGCAAAAGAGCAAAAATGAGTCTACGGTGCATGAAATTTCTAAATCCAAGATGACATCTTCAGAAAAACCGAATATGCAGTCTGATAAGAATGAAGAACCGAAAAAAAGTGTTATTTCCTTCTTTTCTTCTCTTTTTAAAAAGAAGGATGATAATGAGAAAAAATCCGAACCTTCAGAAACGAATCCAGATGGAACAATAAAAAAGAATGCGGAAGATGATAAAAAAGAATTAAAGTAATGAGTGAGAATAGAAAGGAGTCCTTCTTTTGGACCAGTTATTCCGACTTGATGACGAGTCTTTTTTTCGTTATGTTGGTCCTGTTTGTGTTGGCTATCGCTCTGATGCATCATAAGATGAGAGCAACGCAGCGCGAACTGGACAAGATACATCAGGTGGAGAATGCCACCCAAAACATCAATAAGGATTATTTTGAGTTCCGTCCGGAATTTGATAAGCATGTGCTGAAAATCCGTGTGCAGTTTCCTGTGGAATCGGCTGATATATCGGTGCTGCCGGATTATACGCGGGATAGTTTATTGCAAGCCGGAGAAATTATTGATAATTTTTTTAAAACCCAGAAAAAGGATAATCCCAATATCCAGTTCCAGTTGATAATTGAAGGTCAAGCCTCAAAAGATGATTATGATTCCTATTCGGCTTTTGACAAAAAATTGCAACGGAATGCGGCAAAGTACGATGAGGCAGATAAAATGACGGGAGTGCAGGTCTCCAAGAGTCTGTCTGACTATAATTATCAGTTGAGCTATGAGCGGGCCAAAGCATTGGCTCGATTCTGGTTGAATTCAAATGTCTTGAATGAGGTCGGCAATTATGATTTGCAGATAGTAGGCAGTGGTGACGGATTGATGGCAGCCACGGGTAATATGAGGGAAACGGATGAATTGAGCAATCAGCGTTTTCTGATTTGTATCATACCTAAGATTGGCAGTATAGAGAAAGGTGAATGATAGCCTTTCCCCTATTTTCATGAAAGGGGAGATTCCGATGTGTTCGGAGTCTCTCCTTTTCTTCATTTCCCGCCTCTTCCCACAATCAGGCAAACAGCCGCAATAATCAGGGACATGCCGAGGGCCATGCGCAACGTCATGGGCTCGCCCAGCACTAATGGGGAAGAGGAAAGAAATTTTTAATTTTACTTGTTAACTTTTCTTGCAATTCTTTGCATTCCAATCCTTCTTTTATAGAAAGACTTTTTGTGGTGTATTCAGCGATATTTCTAAAATTATGTAATTGTTCAAATAGTTCACCGACCGATTTCGCCTCTTTCCCATCTCTTATTCTATTGCAAATTTCAAACTTTAGTTTTTTATGTAAATCTTCATTTAAAGGATTTTGTTTGTCATAAGTAATGGGTTTCTCTTTTGAGTGCGCAAGAGCAAACATCATACGTTGCAAAATGGAATAGTAAAAAAACACAGCTGATGCGTCATATTCTTTGCGTCTAAACATTTCCAATGCCGCATTTAGAGAGTCTTCAGATCTGTTCAGCATGAGACTATGTTTTATCGTCGACTTATATTAAGAGTGGGTAATATAATTGTTTCTATTCCAGATAAGGATGTCAGTGTGGATATATAAGCCCGAATGTAAGGGAACAGAATGGCGGGTGCGTTTATTTTGAAAAATTTGTCTTGGAGTTCCTGGGTAATATCATTATCAAATTCGAAATAACCCTCAGCTTTAACCGAGATTGTTAATGTTTCATTCCCATTGGTTATGGTTGTAGCCAAATCCAATCTCATTTTATGTCCATCTATAATGGTTCCTGTTGATGTGTCGAATTTCACATTTATATGGGGATCCAATTGTTTATCCGTAGATATTTTAATGGAACTTTCTTTTATTTTATAATTGACAAAACGAAATTTTGCTGTTGACTCTGACATGGTGTGTTAGTATTTTAAGCTGCTAAAGAGAAATCCTCAGACTCTGATAATTCAATTCCGTTTTGGATGTTGTCGTTTTTTTGTGTCTGATAATCATAATAATCTGTCTTATTACGGGAATCGAATGAGATACTTTCAATCGAACTATCTGAAATCGAACTATCGAAAATAATATTTTCCATGTTATTTGTTCGGCATGGCTCGCTAATGAGCAAATCGCTGTCAGGAAAAGATGCCATGAAGTCATCCCATAATTGCGTTTCGGCCTTCTCATACTTTTTATTACCTCTTCTAATGCTTTCGGGGGCGACTTCAATTATATGGAATTCGGATTCTTTTTCATAAGCATATTTTATATGGATACCCTCAAATCTTTTACACCACTCTTTGATGTTATTTTTAATGAATTCTATCTCGTTATTCATATTCGTTGAATTTATGACAAAAGTTTTGCAATGTTTTCTACAAAACCGGAAGCTATTTTAAAATTATCCGATATGCTTTCTTGTGCTATTTCCTCAGTCGTATAATCGGCTTTTTTTCTCATTTGTTTCAGTTTCATAAATTCCACCATATAGTCGGGCGAAGATTGTTTCAATAGAGGGAAAACTGCTTTTTGAATAATATTATGAGAATCTTTTCCTTTTGTTTTCTTCTCTTGTTCGGAAAAGCTCATGACCTTTTTATTGTCCAATAAACATTTTGCTATTAAAAAAGCACCATAGTACGCTGGATGTACTGATGGAATAAAGAATCCATTATCCAACAAAATTTTAGCAGTCTCAATATTTCTTCTTGATTTATCTAAAAATGTTGACATGAATAATATTTTTGACATGTAAAGTTATTATTTTTTCTTTGAGTTCTCAAGTTTTTCGATATTATTTTTTTGAGGAAGAGATTCTCAATAGATTTTGTTCGGAGTCTCTCCTTTTCTTCATTTTCCGCCTTTTCCCACAATCAGACAAACAGCCGCAATGATCAGGGACATGCCGAGGGCCATGCGCAACGTCATGGGCTCACCCAGCACCGCTACACCCAGAATCACTGCGGTGAGAGGCTCCAAGGCACCCAAAATGGCGGTAGGGGTGCTGCCTATGAGGAGTACCGCTGCTGTGGTGCAGATGAATGACAGCACGGTGGGCAGAATGGCGATGCCTGCAATATTGAACCACATATAGCAGTGGCGGGGCAGTGTGAGGGTGGTGCATCCGCATGAGCAGACGGCATAGAGAGCCACACCCGACAGCAGGATGTAAAAGGTGAGTTTCAGGGTGGGGATGGTGCGCAGGGTGGAGTGGTTGACGTAGATTAGATAGATGGAGTAGCTGACGGCCGACAGCATCACCAGCAGAACGCCTGGCAGGCTGAGTGTGTCGCCGTTGCTGTTTCGGTAGAGCAGGGCAATGCCACCTACTGCCATGCTGATACACAGCAGGGTGAGCCAGCCGGCACGCTCGTGGTAGAGCACTGCCATCAGTATGGCCACCAGAATGGGATAGATGAAGAGCAGTGTGGAGGCGATGCCACCGCCCATATAGTTGTAGCTGGCAAACAACGCTAAGGAGGAGATTCCGACAATGATGCCGATGACGGTGACGGGTATCACCTCATGACGGCTGAGGCCGAAACTGTCGCCCCGTGCTTTCATCATCAGGGCCACAATAACCACCGCAGTGAGGTAGCGGAAAAACAGCACGCTCAGGGCATCCATTCCGTCGCGGTATAGAGGTATGGCAAAAATGGGATTGGTTCCGTAAGTGGCGGCGGCCACCGCAGCCAGCAGGTAGCCTTTGATTCGGGTGCTCATTGATGGTGACTGTCCAGAAATTCAATAGGCAGCATTACGGGTACATCGTTGTAGGGAAAATCCTTTTTGTTTCGGGTTAGCAGAATGTCTGCAGTCATCTTTTTGGCTGCCATATATTGTACGGCATCTTCAAAATCTTTGGCATGCAGTTTGATAGCTGCATCAATGGCTTTTTCTCCGATACTGGTTATGTTGACAATGCTTCGGAGCAAGATTAGAAATTGGTAGGCTTTTTCCATTCCGATTTTCTTGCGTAGAATGTAAACCACATTTACAAAGGACAGGTCCGTTGCATATAGCTGGATTTTGTTGTCTATTGCCAGCTGAAATATATTAGCGGCATCTGAAGAAAATGGTTCTCTGTCGGCAATGAAGTCAATAATGATATTCGTGTCAAGAAATACTTTCTGCATCGTCTGGGGTTTCATTCATTAAGTAATCCTCTTTCTCTTCTTTCCAGTCTTTGTTCAAATGGATAATACCTTTCCATTTTTTCAAGTCGTCAGCAGTTCCCGTATTTTCTTGTTTTTCATTTACAGCAGTTGTAATCAACGAACTGATGTAGTCAGAGATGCTTTGACTGGCTTCTTTGGCTTTTTGAGCTATTACCTCTTTTAAGGTAACGTCTATTTTTATTGTCAATTTTGTGTCCATAAATCAGTCCCTCCTTTTGCAAATATAATCACAAACTTACAAGAATGCGTTTTTGTGGCTTGTATTTTTCATTCTCCCTTCTTCCACACCTTGTCGCGGGCTTCGTAAATCCGTTGGATGATGTCGATTACTTTCAGACCTTCCAGCACATTGGTGCTGATGCTGCCGTGCTGCTTCAGCGTATCCACCACATTCTGTATCACATAGTGGTGGTTTTGAGCCGAGCCCTTGTAAGGGCCGTAATCGTTAGGCGGGTTGCAGGGGGCCAGTTCTGGCATGGTGTAGTCCTTGATGTCGCAGTAGGTCACCTCATTCATATACTGACCAGCCACCTTTACAGTACCGTTCTCGCCGATGATGGTGATGCTGCTCTCCAGATTCTTGTTCCATACGGAGGTGGAGTAGTTGATGCTGCCCATGCCCCCTTGCACAAAGTCGAATGACACGAAGCCGCTGTCCTCAAAGTCGGTGAGCTGCTGGTGCGAAAAGTCACGGAAGTTGCCCCGTATGTTGGTGATGTCGCCAAACAGCCAGTACATGATGTCGATGAAGTGCGAGAACTGGGTAAAGAGCGTGCCGCCGTCCAGCTGGGCGGTGCCGTGCCAGTTGCCCTTCTGGTAGTAGCGTTCGTCGCGGTTCCAGTAGCAGTTGAGCTGTACCATGTAAATCTTGCCCATCAAATGCCGGCTTACCACCTCCTTCAGCCAGACTGAGGGTGGAGAATACCTGTTCTGCATTACGCAAAACACGTGCTTGGACATTTCCAGCGATTTGAACACAATCTGTTCGGCATCAGTCTTGGTCAGAGCGATGGGTTTCTCCAGCACCACGTGGTGGCCCGCCTCCAGCGCCTTGATGGCATACTGAGCATGATAGCCGTTAGGGGTGCAGATGTTTACCACATCAATCGGCAGGCCCGATTTCAGCAAATCGTCAATGCTGCTGAAGAATGGTGTGTCTGTCTCAGCCAGTCCCAGCTGGTCCTGTGGCAGAATGTCGCATACAGCCACGAGGTTGGTCTCGGGGTTGCGTCTTATCATTTCGGCGTGTCGTTTGCCAATATGGCCTTGGCCGATAACTGCAAAGTTGATCATTTCTACAAAAATTGTTGAGTCAGTTGTCCGTTAGGTTAGTTTTTCTGTGGGACAGACAGACCCGTTTGTTTTTATCTGGTGCGTGTCACCGATTTACCTTCAATGTGGTATTGTTGTCCCGATTCGGGGCAAGTGGCGTTGCCATCGTTGTCAAAACTCAGTTTGCATCCGTATTCGCTCACCCACCCGGACTGGTGTGCGGGGTTACCCACCATCAGGGCATAAGGGGGAACATCCTTGGTTACCACAGCACCGGCTCCAATCAGAGCATACGGACCGATGCTGTGCCCGCATACAATAGTGGCGTTGGCGCCGATGCTCGCACCTTTGCCGATGGGGGTGGCGCGAAATTCGGATTTGCGGCTGACGAAACTGCGGGGGTTGACCACATTGGTGAATACCACCGAAGGACCGATGAATACATCATCGGCGCAGGTCACGCCCGTATATACTGATACGTTGTTCTGAATCTTAACTCTGTTGCCAATCGTTACCTGTGGAGATATGACCACATTCTGCCCGATGTTGCAATCCTCGCCAATATGGCATCCGCCCATGATATGGCAAAAGTGCCAGATGGTGGTACCGTGGCCTATCAGACACCCCTCGTCGATAAAGGAACTGGGATGAGCATAATATGTGGAAGTCTTGTCAGTCATGTTAATGTAAAAATAGTGATTTTACATTTATAAAGAAACGATTGAGTGAAAATATGCGGTAAAAAATAAAGACCCCGCTCGGAAGGAGCGGGGTCTTTTTGCTTGTTGACTTTGTGTTTACTTAGCCAAAGTGATAGCCTCAGAAGGGCAAACACTAGCGCAAGTACCGCACTCAGTGCACTCGTCAGGGTTGATTTTATAGATATCGCCCTCAGAGATTGCACCTACTGGACACTCGCCTGCGCAAGTACCGCAAGCAACACAATTATCACCAATTACGTAAGCCATAATGTTTATTTTATTTTGATTAGTTATGTTAGTGCAAATATATAAATTCCGTGGCATTAAAATAAAGCGGAAACGGCTTTTTTTAGCTATTTTAATAATTTTATAGCGTCATTAATTCTGTTGTTCTATCTTTATTCCTTTCAGATAGTTGATTATCTGTTTGCGATATTTCAGCAGCAAGGCCAACAGCACAAACATCAGGTATACCTCGGCCAGCCGGCAGGGCAGCGCTTTGCAAATGCCCACATAAGCCTTGGCAGTGGGGTGGAATGGACTGATGATGCTGACAACTCCGTCGCCAGTCGATAGGTCGGTTTCCATCAGTTTCTTCATGCGCATCAGTTGCTGTTTGTCGTTGTAGTACAAGTCGCGCTGTCCGCTTCTGATGGTGGTGCGGTCAGTCAGATACAAGTCGGAGTTTTTCTTGTTGAAGAATTCAATGCGTTGCAGGCTGTCCAGACGGTTCAAATCCAATTCGATAGCTTGCTCCTGTTCCATTAAGTTCTTGCGGTGTGTATTGTTGAGTGATTGCAGATACTGGTTCTGGTTGAAGTAGCTGGTTATCACCTTTTGCATGGCGGGGTACAGTCTGCGGTCTCTCAGTCCAATCGAAATTACAATCTTGTCTTTTTGGCGAGTGTTGAGCGTGTCACCAGCGTCATATTTCTGGTAATAGTCAACAAAGCTGGAAGAGGAGTCCTTGTTTGGGGCCACGAAGTAGTAGGTCTTGATGAACCCGATTTTTGTGGCTTGTTGAGTGTTGATGTTCAGCGCCTCGGCCAGACCTTCGGTATCTTTGTTTTTGATGAACTTGTTGAGTTGCTCTATTTGTTCGGAGTAGAGCGACAGATTGCCGCAGTTGAGTCTTAGTGTAAGGTCGCCGCGGTACATGGTGCGCGGGCCGCTTGTCTCATAAATGGCCCAGCCCAGCCCAAAGGCCATGCAAAGAATGAACAGCCATTTGTAGGAATAGGTGAGTCGCAGGGTGTTTCCCAGCGTCTTAGCAAGCCAGATGACTGCCCCTTTGACGGCACAGCTCATATTGTTTAGCAGGTCCAGCAAATCTATTTCCTGCTTGTTGTTTTCGTTCATTGTTTGGATTCGTTCTGAAGTTTATCGGGGTTGGCACTGCAAAAGTATAAAAATATTGAATAGGAATTGCTGTTTTACCTGCCCGTTTTGATTCTTTGTTTGTTTTGTTTGATGAAGTCGTTCCAGTTGTTGAATTTTTTTTCACCATTTATTTTGTGGGAAGTCTGAAAATAGTGGCAGAGCGCCACACCGATAGCATCGGTAGTATCAAGGTGTTCCGGCATCTCGTCCTCTTTCAGGTGCAGATATTGTTTCACCATGGCGGCCACTTGCTCTTTGGCGGCCATTCCATTGCCAGTGATGGCCTGCTTTATTTTCAGCGGAGCATATTCGGTGATGGGCAGTCCCTGTTCCAGCGCGGCAGCAATAGAAACTCCTTGGGCGCGACCGAGTTTCAGCATTGACTGCACGTTCTTGCCGAAGAATTGTGCCTCGATGGCAAATTCGGTGGGATGGAACTGTTTTATCACCTGGGTGGTGCGGTCAAAAATCTGTTTCAGCTTGTCGTAGGTGTCGGTGTCCTTTTTGATATCGAGCACCCCCATGCCCAGCAATTTCGGCAAGGTCTGGTGTATCAGCACCACACCATACCCCATATAGTTGGTGCCTGGGTCGATGCCCAGAATGATTCGGTCGGGCAGAGATTCTGTCGTTTTTGGCATGGTCATACAATCTCTTTCAGTACAGTTGAGAATCCCAATACTTTTTCGCCAAACATTTTTCTGATTTGCGAATCTTGTTCGGCGCGGAATTGGTGCCGCCAGTTGCGTATGTCGTCGGCAGAGTTGGCAACAAACTGCACCGAGTAGGTGGGTCCCTGTCCCTGCTCCACAATCACCCGATATATTTTGGGGCTGTGCAGCAGTCCGGTGGCCAGAGTTGCCGGCAACAGCACCTCGGTGACCCATTGCAGCCATTCCTTTTTCACGCTTTCGTCAACAGCGTAGGTTGTGTTCAGTATATACATAATATATTTAGGTGTCAGTTTTTTTAGTTGAATTCTTCGTTGATGCCTTGTGCCTGATGGCATAGCAGCACTTTTACACCGAATTTTTTTGCAATGTGTTCGGCCACATGTTGAGCGGAATACACGGAGCGGTGCTGTCCGCCAGTGCAGCCAAAACTGAACATCAGGCTGCTGAATCCCCGCTCAATATAGCGTTGCACATGGGCATCGGCCAGAGCGTACACATGATTCAGGAATGTCAGTATTTCGCCATCTTTCTCCAGAAAATCCTTTACGGGCTGGTCGCGTCCAGTCAGTTGTTTGTATTGTTCATATTTGCCAGGGTTGTGAACCCCGCGGCAGTCGAACACATATCCGCCTCCGTTACCGGAATCGTCAGCCGGTATTCCTTTTTTGTAGGAGAAACTGAAGACTTTCACTGTCAGTTTTCCTGTATCGTATTTTGAGGTGGCGAGGGGTTGCAATTCGGGCAGGGAGCACAGCCGTCCCAGCAGACTCTCCATGTATGGGTAAGGGTGGCACAGCCCTTTGCCGAGCAGTCCTTTCAGATTGTTGATGGCGAATGGAATGCTTGCCACGAAGTGGGGTTTCCGTTCAAACAGTCCACGATAGCCATAGGCTCCCAGTACCTGAATGGTACGGAACAGTACAAACAGTCCCAAAGTGTTGTCAAATGTCTTTCGGTCCATCTTGACATATTGTTGCAGGGCATCATAATAGGTGTCCACCAATCCCTCTTTAAGCGATTGTGGATAATTGGCTTTGGCCTGCCACACAAAAGAGGCCACATCGTAGAGGCAAGGACCGCGGCGGCCGCCCTGAAAATCGATGGCATAGGGCTCACCATTGTTTATCATGATGTTGCGTGACTGAAAATCGCGGTACATAAATCCCCAGGCGTTCTGGCTTACCCCCAGCAGGTTGTTGGCCATTTGCTCAAAATCATTCTCCAGCTTCGGTTCGGAGAAGTCAATCTTTACCGATTTCAGAAAACAGTATTTGAAGTAGTTGAGGTCCCACAATATGCTGCGTTGGTCAAACTCGGGAATGGGGTAGCAGATGCTGTAATCCATATCCTTGTCACCTTTAAACTGGATGGAGGGCAGCAACTTCATCACCTTGTTCAGCATGTTTTTTTCTGTCTCGCTGAAAGTTCCTGTCTCAATCCCGTTTTTCATGAAGGAAAACAGACTGGTGTCACCCAGGTCTTGCTGAAGGTAGCAGAGACAATCGTCCGATGTGCCATATACTTCGGGAACGGGCAGCCCCATGCTGTGCAGGTGCCTGCTGATGCTGACGAATGCAATATCCTCTTGCTCGTTTTCACCTTCCACACCTATATAGGAGTTTCCATTGTCTACCGCTGTCATGCGGTAATATTTGCGATTGGAGCCTTCGCCCTTCAGTAGGGTGGCGTTCCATTTTCCGTTTCGGTTTCCTTCTTTTTCCTGGCAAAGTTTTTCCAGAATCTCAGTATGTTCCATTCCGTCAAAATGCTTGATTTCAGACCCCGAATTTACTAATTTATCTTGTCTTATCCTAATCGATGATGTTTCAGACGGTACTTATCAGGCATAGAGGGAGTCCTGATTCATCTTTTTTTCTTTCCCATGTTCGTTTTTTTCCTTCCCGTTTGATATAAAACCGAAACATTATTAACTTTGTTTGCCTAAAAAGACACGTAAGAAACAAGCACAGAGATAATGATAAAAAAATTCGATTTCCTGATAATAGGTTCTGGTGTGGCCGGAATGAGTTATGCCCTGAAGGTGGCCCGGGCCCACAAAGGCAAAATAGCCATTATTTGCAAGTCTACCCTTGATGAGGCCAATACGGCGAAGGCGCAGGGCGGAATATCATCGGTGACCAATTTGGCGGTCGATAATTTTGACAAACATATTCAGGATACAATAGTGGCTGGTGACTACATCAGCGATTTGGCGGCTGTGAAGCAAGTGGTGTGCAATGCACCCGAACAAATCAGGGAATTGGTAAATTGGGGTGTCAATTTTGACAAGAAAGAGAACGGAGAGTTTGATTTGCACCGTGAGGGTGGCCACTCCGAATTCCGAATTCTGCACCATGCCGACGATACAGGAGCCGAGATTCAGAGAGGTCTGATGGCGGCCGTCCGCAGCAATCCTGATATCACCATTCTTGAAAATCATTTTGCGGTAGAAATCATCACACAGCACCATCTGGGAGTAGAGGTGACCCGCCGTACTCCCGATATTGAGTGCTATGGTGCCTACATACTAGATTGCCTTACGGGCAGGATAGATACCTATCTGTCGAAGGTGACACTGATGGCCACCGGTGGTACGGGTTCGGTATATGCCACCACCACCAATCCGAATGTAGCTACCGGCGACGGCATCGCGATGGTGTATAGGGCCAAGGGTACTGTGAAAGATATGGAATTTGTGCAATTCCATCCGACAGCGCTTTATCACCCAGGCGAGACGCATCCTGCCTATCTGATAACGGAGGCCATGCGTGGATTTGGCGGAATACTCCGTCTGCCTACGGGCGAGACTTTCATGGAGAAATATGACAAGCGTCTGAGTCTGGCTCCGCGTGACATTGTAGCACGGGCCATTGACAAGGAAATGAAAATTCATGGTCTTGACCATGTGTGTCTGGATGTGACGCATAAGGACCCGGAAGAAATAAAGCATGGATTTCCGAATATATATGCCAAGTGCCTGAGTATAGGCATTGATATTACCAAGGAATATATACCAGTGGCGCCATGTGCCCACTATATGTGCGGAGGCATCAAAGTGGATGTGAATGCCTGCTCCAGCATCAGACGCCTATATGCGGTGGGTGAGTGCTCGTGCACGGGTCTGCATGGTGGCAACCGCCTGGCCAGCAACTCACTGATAGAGGCCGTGGTATATGCTGATGCAGCAGCCAAACACAGTCTGTCGGTGGTTGATGAATATGCCTTCAACGATAATGTGCCAGAGTGGAATGATGAGGGAACTCTCACCAATGAGGAAAAAGTGCTGATAGCCCAGGATGTGAAGGAAGTGGGCCAGATAATGAGCAACTATGTGGGCATTGTGCGCAGCGACCTCCGACTGAAACGTGCCTGGGACCGTCTGGACCTGCTTTATGAGGAGACGGAACAGCTGTTTAAGCGGGTAAAGGCAAGCCGCAGCATCTGTGAACTCCGCAACATGATAAATGTGGGCTACCTGATTACACGGCAGGCCATGGACCGCAAGGAAAGCCGAGGACTGCACTATACCATTGACTATCCCAAGCGTGATGACCGCAATAATCTGTATGAGGTGAAAGACTATACCAAGTGACAGCTGGCCGATAGATAAACGGAGGCTGCCTTTTCCTATCAGGAAGGGGCAGCCTCTTTTTTTGCGTGTTACTTAAATTTTGCGGTTTTATACTTATATTGGTATATAAAATAAAGGGAGGAAAACATTATGAAAAAGACAAGATCGTATAAAGATACCCGTGAATATTTTGACGAGTATCAAAACCAGTGGGATAGAGCGCAGCAATGCTGTAACGAGTTCCGCTCTCCTATATATCGCGAGAATGCCAAGTTTGCCATTCCTGATGGTGCGATTCCGTATATTTTTGTCTGTGACTTTATGTCAGGCCGGTATGATGTGCGGTTGTGCGACAGTTTCGATGACTTTTATACCAACAAGTCGCTGGAGTCCTATCCTGTGCTGGTGCATTACAAGACATTCTCCGATTTTTTTGATGACGGATGGCGTATAGGCTAAGGGGAAACAGTGACCTATTGATTAAAATGAACCATGGCCCAAATGAGCCGTGGTTCATTTTTGTTTAAACAAATAGTAGATTCTCCGTATGTAAATTTTATTCGTAATTTCATTTATTGTGATTTTATGCGATTTTTTTTGTTAAATTTGCGTGATATATATTGATTTACAAGTCATGGCAAGGACACAGAAGACGGAATACCTGAATATAGAGGAGGTGTCTGACATCTGGAAGATGTTGACACCTGAGCAAATGGATTACTTGAAGAGTAATTACCTTGTTCAGAACTACAAGAAAAATGAGGTTATCTATTGTGAGGGCGAGACTCCCACTCACGTTTTTTGTGTGATAAAGGGCAAGGTGAAGATATACAAGTCGGGAGTGGGTGGCCGCAACCAGATAGTAAGAATGGTCAAGCCCTTTGAGATGCTGGCCTACCGTGCCATGTTCGCGGGTGAGGATTTTGTGACTGCCGCCTGTGCATTTGAGCCCACCCTTATTTATGCCATACCCAAGGAGGTGATAGAAAAACTCATATTTGACAACAAAAATCTGGCGTGGTATTTTATTCAGGCCTTGGCCACTGACCTTGGTATTGCAGACTCGCGAGCAGTGAGCCTTACTCAGAAACATATACGAGGCCGTCTTGCCGAGTCCCTTCTTTTTCTCAAGGACAGCTATGGAGTTGAAGCCGATGGTGCCACCATCAGCATCTATCTCTCCCGAGAAGATCTTGCCAGTCTTTCCAATATGACCACCTCCAATGCCATCCGTACCCTTTCCACGTTTGTAACCGAAAAAATTATTACCATGGATGGCCGAAAGATAAAGCTGATTGATGAGGAACGCCTCCGGAAAATCAGCAAGATTGGCTAACTTTTCTCATTTGCATGGAGATTACTGACTTATTATTGAAATTTGAGCATCATGCCCAATTGAAAAAACTGGATGCATGGTTCGCCTCTTCTTCGTCTAATCGTATTTGGATTAAAGGGTTGGCAGGTTCGTTCAAGTCGGTCCTTTTTTCTACCTTTTTTGCATCTCATCGCCAGAGTTTTCTGTTCGTGCTGAACGATATGGAATCGGCCGCCTATTTTTATCATGATTTGGTGCAGATAACGGGTGGTGCTGATGTGTTGTTTTTCCCTTCTTCGTATAAGCGGGCCATGAAGTATGGCGAGAAAGATTCAGCCAACGAAGTGATGCGTAATGAAACGCTTGATTCCATTCAGCATTCCGAATCGCCATTGATGGTGGTTACCTATCCAGAATCTGTTTTTGAAAGGGTCATTTCATCTGCCGACCTGAATGCAAAGTCACTCTCCCTCAAAACCTCACAGAAAATAAAGATATCGGCTGTGACCTATATTCTTCATGACTTCGGCTTTGAAAAGGTCGATTTCGTATCACAGCCAGGTGAATATGCAGTGCGAGGCAGTGTTCTCGATATTTTTTCGTATGCCAATGAATATCCCTTCCGTCTTGACTTTTTTGGTGATGAAATAGATTCCATCCGTACCTTTGATGTGGAAAGTCAACTCTCCAAGGATAAGAAGGAGCGGATATCTGTAGTGTCAGATGTCAATGGCAAGGATAGTGCCGCCGTCTCGCTTTTCGATTTTATACCTAAGGATATGGCGCTTGCCTTTTCTGATTTTGACTTTACCCTTGACCGTATGCGCCAGCTGGAGGAGGAAAATGAAGGGATTGACAATGTGCTGAAATCTGCCGATTTTCAATCGCAAACGGAAGAATTCAGGCTGATAGAGTTTGGCCTGCACAATCATTTCCGTCAATCGGCCGTCCTTTCATTTTCGGCTCAACCGCAGCCAATCTTTCATAAGAATTTTGATCTGGTCATTTCCAACTTCATACAAATGAAGGAAAATGGCTATGAGGTGTTTGTGATGACGGACAACACCCATCAGACCGACCGCCTCCAAGCCATTATTGATGACAAGAATCAGGCAGCCCCTTTTGTTCCCGTATCGAAAACGCTGCATGAGGGATTTGTTGATGATGAATTGCATCTATGTTGCTACACTGACCATCAGATATTTGACCGTTTCCACAAGTATAGTCTGACTTCCGACAGAGTCCGCCAGGGTAAAGCCGCACTCAGTATGAAAGCGCTCCGCGAATTGCAAGTAGGCGATTATGTGGTGCATATAGATTTTGGCATCGGCCGTTTTGGCGGACTGCTGACGATGGACATCAATGGCAAGAAACAGGAAGTCATAAAACTGATATATCGCGATGATGACCTTGTGTTTATCAGTATCCATTCTCTGCACAAAATCTCGAAATTCCGTTCCAAAGATGGAGAGGAACCCAAGATAAACAAACTGGGAACAGGCACATGGCAAGCCCTGAAAGACCGGACCAAAAAGAAAGTCAAGGACATTGCCCGTGACCTTATAGCCCTCTATGCGCGCCGTAGAGACGAGAAAGGCTTTGCCTATTCGCCCGACAGCTATATGCAGCAGGAACTGGAATCTTCTTTCATTTATGAGGATACGCCAGACCAGCTGAAAGCGACTACCGATGTCAAGCGTGATATGGAGGAAGATGAACCGATGGACCGTCTGATTTGTGGCGATGTGGGTTTTGGCAAGACTGAAATCGCCATCCGAGCCGCTTTCAAGGCTGTAGCCGATAACAAACAGGTGGCGGTGCTGGTACCTACCACGGTGCTTGCTTTCCAGCATTTCCAGACGTTCACCGAGCGACTCAAAAATTTCCCGTGCCGAGTCGATTATCTTAGCCGTACGCGGACAGTCAAGGATGCACATTCCGTGATAAAGGATTTGGCGGCAGGCAACATAGACATCATTATAGGAACACATAAACTGATAGGCAAGACTGTTAAATTCAAGGATTTAGGATTGCTCATTATTGATGAGGAACAGAAATTCGGAGTGTCGGTGAAAGAGAAAATCCGCCAGATGAAGGTGAATGTGGATACGCTCACCATGACGGCAACCCCTATACCCCGGACTTTGCAATTCTCGTTGCTTGGAGCCCGTGATATGTCTATTATCAGCACACCTCCCCCTAACCGTTATCCGGTTCAGACGGAATTGTGCGTGTTTAACGAGGAGGTTATCAGAGATGCCATAAAGTTTGAACTGGACCGCAACGGACAAGTGTTTTTTGTGAACAACCGCATCCAAAATCTTCAGGCACTCAAGGAACTTATCAATCGGCTTGTGCCAGAGGCCCGTGTCGTTATTGGACATGGCCAGATGCCAGGAGAGCAGCTGGAACGGGTGATTCTTGATTTCCTTAATTACGATTACGATGTGTTGCTCTCGACCACCATCATAGAGTCGGGTATTGACATTTCAAATTGCAACACAATCATCATCAATGATGCACAAAATTATGGGTTGAGTGATTTGCATCAGTTGCGAGGCCGCGTGGGGCGCAGCAACCGCAGAGCTTTCTGCTACTTGTTATCGCCGCCTTTATCGTCAATGTCTGATGAGTCGCGTCGCCGTCTGGAGACGATAGAGTCATTCTCACAACTGGGTAGCGGATTTAATATTGCCATGCAGGATTTGGACATACGTGGGGCTGGCAATTTGCTGGGTGCAGAGCAGAGTGGGTTTATTGCGGACTTGGGTTATGAGACGTATCACAAAATACTGAATGAGGCGGTTGATGAATTAAAAGAAAATGAGTTTTCGGACTTGTATGCGGAAGAGGAAAAAGAAAAACTGGAACAAAAGACCTTTGTCACCGATTGCCAGATGGAGACAGATATGGAACTGATGTTCCCCGCCGAATATATATCGAACGTTGCAGAGCGAATGTCGCTGTATCGAGAGCTTGACTCAGTGCAGGATGAGGCCGCCCTCGAACAGTTTGAGAATAATCTGACAGACCGTTTTGGTGCCCTGCCCGAACAAGCTCAGAATCTGTTGCAACTGGTACGTCTGCGCTGGCAGGCCATTGCTCTTGGTTTTGAAAAAGTGGTGCTCAAAAACAATCATATGACTGGATTTTTCATTGCTTCCGACAGTTCCCCATATTTCCAGTCCAAGTCTTTTGGCCTCATTCTGGAATATCTGGAACACAATGCATTCCGCTGTCAGTTCAAACAGCATACCGACAAGAAAGCCATTGTATTCAGTGATATACCGTCTATTCAGTCCGCTATGGATGTATTCACCTCTATATTGCAAAAGAAAGAGGCTGCGCTTTGATTGTTTTTAGCAGAAAAAAGTCGTCAAAATCAGAAAGGATAGGTTTTGAACTCTTCAGCCAATAGTGTATTGGCGAAGATGGATTTGGCCTCGAGCAGCAGGGGCTGATAGTCGGCATATCTAGCTGAGAAATGTCCTATAATCAATTTCTTTACTTCGGCCTTTTTTGCAATTTCAGCGGCTTGTGCAGCTGTTGAATGCTGCGTTATTTTAGCCCTATCTGCAGCATTGCTTAAAAATGTTGCTTCATGATATAGGCAATCAACTCCTTGTATATAAGGTATCACTTTTTCGTTATAGGCAGTATCGCTGCAGTAGGCATATCTTTTAGGTGGAGCGGCTGCTATGGTGAGTTGGGCGTTTGGTATCACAAATCCATTCTCCGTTATGAAATCGGCGCCGTTTTTTATTTCCATATATTTGCTGAGTGGCACCCTGTAGAAGTCGGCTTTCTGTTTGTTGAGGTGTGCCAGAGATGGTTTCTCCTCAATTAGGAACCCGGAAGATGGTATGGTATGTTTCAATGGGAATGTTGTTACTCTGAGGGTCCGGTCTTCGTAAATTACACTGCTTTGAAAAGGGCTGAATGTGTTGAATATGATAGGATAGCCCATATCACCGCCGAAAAAGTTGATTTGAGTTTGCATGAAGGTTTGTAACTCGGGATGGCAATATATGTTAAGTGCGCATCTTCGGCCCATCATGGACAATGTGGACAGCAGTCCTATCAACCCGAAACAGTGGTCGCCATGTACGTGCGAAATGAAGATATGATTAAGACGGGACAGATGTGTCTGTTGTTTTCTAATGCTGATTTGGGTCCCCTCACCACAGTCAATCAGCAGCAGTTTCTCATGAGCTTCTAAAATCTGGGCAGACTGATTGGCAGTGGGGGTGGGCATGGCAGATCCTCTGCCCAATATGGTTAATTTGAATGTTTCCATTTCGCTTTTCCTGCTATTTCTGATTGTAAAAATACGGATTTCTGGTCTTTCTCGCAATCCGTATGTGACATATTCGTTATTCCCATGGAATTTTGTTTTTGCAAAAAACGCTGATAGGGTGTTATTATATTCTGTTCGTTGAAAATGAGTTGCATTCCACAATTTTTTCGTTTTTCTAATATGGATATTGAAAAAAATATTGTAATTTTGCGGAGATTTTCACAAAATATAATGTCTAACGACTAATTATTAATTTTTTACACATTTTATTAAATGAGCGAATTAACAAAAAAGGTACAGCCAGTTGATAATTTTGACTGGGACACCTTCGAGAATGGTGATGTTGAGGCAACCAGCCACGAGGAGCTGGAGAAAAAGTATGATGACACTCTCAGTGCACTGAAAGACAACGAGGTTGTTGAGGGCACGGTCATCTCAATGAACAAGAGAGAGGTCGTAGTCAATGTTGGCTACAAATCAGACGGTATCATTTCTACTAATGAGTTCCGTTACAATCCCGATTTGAAAGTCGGTGACAAAGTTGAATGCTATATTGAAAGTCAGGAAGACAAGAAAGGTCAGTTGATTCTTTCTCACAAGAAGGCTCGTATGGCTCGCTCTTGGCAGCGTGTCAACGACGCCCTTGAGAAGGACGAGGTATTCAAGGGCTTCATCAAGTGCCGCACTAAGGGTGGTATGATTGTTGACGCCTTCGGTATCGAGGCATTCTTGCCAGGTTCGCAGATTGACGTTAAGCCTATCCGCGACTATGATATGTTTGTTGGTAAGACAATGGAATTCAAGGTTGTTAAAATCAACCAGGAGTTCAAGAATGTTGTCGTATCACACAAGGCTCTTATCGAGGCTGAACTCGAGGCACAGAAGAAGGAGATTATCTCTCACTTGGAGAAGGGCCAGATTCTGGAAGGAACAGTCAAGAATATCACTTCTTATGGAGTGTTCGTCGATTTGGGTGGCGTAGATGGTTTGATCCATATCACAGACCTCTCTTGGGGTCGTGTCGCACATCCTGAAGAGGTTGTTCATCTGGATGAGAAAATCAGTGTCGTTATCCTTAATTTTGATGACGAGAAGAAACGTATCGCTTTGGGTCTGAAACAGTTGACTCCTCATCCTTGGGATGCACTTGATCCTAATTTGAAGGTTGGTGACAAGATAAAGGGCAAGGTTGTCGTTATGGCTGATTATGGCGCATTCGTTGAAATAGCTCCAGGTGTTGAGGGCTTGATTCATGTTTCAGAGATGTCTTGGTCACAGCACCTGCGCAGCGCTCAGGAATTCCTGAAGGTTGGCGATGAGGTTGAGGCTGTCATTTTGACTCTTGACCGTGATGACCGCAAGATGTCATTGGGTATCAAGCAGCTCAAGCCAGATCCATGGGAGAATATCGAGACCAAATATGCAGTAGGTTCACAGCATTCAGCCAAGGTTCGCAACTTCACCACATTCGGTGTGTTTGTTGAATTGGAAGAGGGTGTGGATGGCCTGATTCATATTTCAGACCTCTCTTGGACCAAGAAGTTCAAACATCCATCTGAATTCACTCAGATTGGTGCAGATATTGATGTTGTAGTTCTTGAGATAGATAAGGACAACCGCCGTCTGAGCTTGGGTCACAAGCAGTTGGAGGAGAACCCATGGAACTCACTTGAGGATTCATTTGCTGAGGGTTCTATCCAGGAAGGTACCATCACTGAAATCAAGGACAAGGGTGCTGTAGTGGCATTGCCTAACGATATGGAGGGATTCGCTTATACCAAGCAGATGGCCAAGGAAGATGGCTCAATGCCTAAGGTAGGTGAGAAACTTCAGTTCAAGGTGCTTGAGTTCAACAAGGAAAATCATCACATCAGCTTGTCACACTCACGTGTATGGGAAGATGAGAAGAATGGTGTTTCTGCTGCTCCTAAGAAGAAGGCTGCTGCCAAGAAGACAGAGGCTACTCCAATCGAGAAGACAACCCTTGGTGATATCGAAGCTCTGGCAGCTCTTAAAGATCAGCTCTCAAAGGGAGATAAATAATATTTTGAGGGTAACATTCACTTTTTTCGATGTTATAGAACATACATATCAATAAATTGTATATCTTTGCCTCGAAATTGTTTAGAATTTAATTTTAATTATTGTTGAATATATGAAAAGAAGATTATTAGGTCTGTTCGTTGCATCTGCCTTAGTTGGCAATGCATTCGCCCAGGAAGAGGCTACTGCTAGCACTGAGGCTACAAATGCTGAAACTGCCAGTGATACTGCCAGCTCTTCTAAAGGCTTGGTTCATTGGTCTCTGCGTGCTCAGGGTGGTGTTAACATTCTGACAAACGCTAACTCTAACGATAGAAGTTGGGGTCCTAACAGCGATTACAATCCACAGGCTGGTGGTGAGATTGAATATACATTCAATCCATTGTGGGGTCTTGGTTTGGATTATATGTGGGTAAGAAACAACCAGAGCACTTATGACAACTACGTTCATGAGGCATCTTTGTTCGCTTCTGCCAATCTTTCAAACATCTTGGCTAAGTATCGTTCTGCAGGATGGCAGAAGTTCAGCGTTTATGCTAATGGTGGTGCAGGTGTAGGCTATTATAACTACTCAAACTGCCCATCAGTTGCAGACAAGGACGACTGGTCTTCTCCATTTGTATGGGGCGGTTTGAACTTTGAGTACAATGTATGCAAGTGGATTGCCATTGGCATTGATGGCCAAGGCCGCAAATTCACTAACTCAGACTTCCATCCTAATACACAGGGTACATCTTGGCAGTTCATGGCCAATCTGGGCATCCGTGTTAAGTTTGGTGGCGAGAACAATGTACGCAACATCGCTCTTGTTGACTACGAGCCAAAGGTTGAAGTTCCAGATTTGACTCCAATCCTGGATGAGCAGAAGCGTCAGGCTGCCGAAATGACTTCTCGTCTTGAGGATCAGATCGTTAACCAGAACGTTGCTATCAAGAAACTTCAGGATCAGCTGAATGCTACTCAGGATTCTCTGAACAAGCACATCCGCGATTCTAAGCCAGCTGTTCGTTACACTCCTACCAAGGAAGAGGATGAGATCATCAAGACCGCATTCACTCAGTTGGAATTCGAGTCTAACAAGGCTATCATCAAGCAGTCTTCTTACTCTTCTCTTGACGGTCTTGCTCAGTTGTTGAAGTCTCACTCTGAGTGGTCTGTAATCCTGAAGGGTTATACTGACAACTCTGGCCGTGCTGCTAAGAACCTGCAGCTTTCAAAGGACCGTGCAGCTGCTGTAAAGGCATACTTGGTTAACAAGGGTGTCGCTGCATCTCATGTACAGTCTTTCGGTTACGGAAGTGCTAACCCTCTGGCTTCTAACACTACTCTTGCAGGTCGTGCTAAGAACCGTCGTGTTGAGATTGAACTTTACTCTAAGTAAATTGTTCTGAAGTCATAAAACTTCAATATATGGGGCTGCACCTTTAGGTGCAGCCCTTTTTGTTTTTATCATTTCTGCTTGTTTTTTCTTCCAGTCCGTTACTCTTTTTTCTCTTTTCCTTTCTCTTTTCGCATACCTTTCTCTCTGTGTATGATAAAAAATGTATTTCTGAGGCTTTTTTTACCAATATTGTTTATTTTTGCATATTCATTTATGATTGGGGAATTTATCCCCAAGTTGTTTAATAATAATATTCATTTACAATGGAAATTCGTAGAACTAAAATTGTCGATGCAGTCAAATTGACTACTTATGGCGAAGATGTGAATGTCAAAGGTTGGGTACGTACCAAGAGAGGTAACAAAAATGTAAGTTTCATCGCTTTGAACGACGGTTCTACCATCAATAATATTCAGATTGTTGCTGATTCGTCCAAATTTGATGAGGACCTTCTAAAGGATGTGACAACAGGTGCTTGTCTTAGTGTTGTCGGAAAATTGGTAAAGTCGCTTGGCGCAGGTCAAGCCGTAGAGATTCAGGCAGATTCCATTGTCATATATGGAAAGGCAGACCCGTTGACCTATCCATTGCAGAAGAAAGGACATTCCTTTGAATATCTTCGGGAAATAGCCCATCTTCGTCTGCGTACCAATACATTTGGTGCTGTGTTCCGTATTCGTCACAATATGGCCATAGCTATTCATAAGTTTTTCCATGAGAAGGGTTTTGTTTATTTCAACACACCTTTGATTACCGCTTCAGACTGTGAAGGAGCCGGAGAAATGTTCCAGGTTACTACTAAAAACCTGTATGATTTGAAGAAAGACGAGGAAGGTCATATCACCTATGGAGATGATTTCTTTGGCAAAATGACCAGTCTTACGGTTTCGGGCCAGCTGGAGGGTGAACTTGGAGCTACAGCTCTTGGGGCCATCTATACTTTTGGTCCTACATTCCGCGCCGAAAATTCCAATACCCCTCGCCATTTGGCAGAGTTCTGGATGATAGAGCCGGAAGTTGCTTTCGCAGATATCAATGACAATATGGACCTTGCCGAAGAGTTTATCAAGTATTGTGTAAAGTGGGCACTGGATAACTGTCAGGATGATCTTGCGTTCCTCAACAAAATGATAGACAATACACTCATTGAACGTCTTAAAGGAGTGCTGGATGGTCCGTTTGTCCGTCTGCCTTATACCGAAGGAATAAAGATATTGGAGGACGCAGTGGCCAAGGGCCATAAGTTCGAGTTCCCTGTATTCTGGGGTTGTGATTTGGCCTCTGAACATGAGCGTTTCCTTGTTGAACAGCATTTCAAAAAGCCTGTTATTCTGACTGATTATCCTAAGGAAATAAAGGCCTTCTATATGAAGCAGAACGAAGACGGAAAGACCGTACGTGCCATGGATGTCCTCTTCCCTAATATCGGTGAGATTATCGGCGGCTCAGAGCGTGAGGAAAGTTATGAGAAACTGATGGCAAGCATCAATGAACGCAATATACCGATGAAGGATATGTGGTGGTATCTTGATACCCGTAAATATGGATCTTGTCCTCACTCAGGTTTCGGTCTTGGTTTTGAGCGCTTGTTGCTTTTCGTTACGGGTATGCAGAATATTCGTGACGTCATTCCGTTCCCACGCTCTCCTAAGTCTGCTGATTTCTGATTGTTTAAGGAAAAACCGGAATCAAAACATAATTGGCCGCTGCCACTTTTTTTCAAAAAGGTGTTTTGCGGCCTTTTTATTTGTTCATCCTTTCGGCTTTCTATATTTTTGTACCAAATTTATAAAAAATAGAACACATGAAAAGGTTTTTTGCATTGGCTTGCTGCTCCGTTCTTTCTGTTATGGCAGTAAATGCCTATGATTATTCTTCCTATTCAGCCAATTTCTCCTCATCGGATTATCGTACCGCCCTGAATATGGGTCTGAAGTTTTTTGGAGGACAACGTTGCGGAGATACTCACAACTGGATGCTGGAGAACAATCCAAATGTGACCAAGAAATATTGTCACATGAAAGATGGCCAGGGCTCGGTCAATGGTGGAGCCAACGGGAGTTATGACCTTACCGGCGGTTGGCACGATTGTGGCGACCACATCAAGGTGGCTACAACTATGGGGTATGCTGCTGTTTCCCTTTTGGCGGCTTATGATATTTGGCCAACAGCCTTTCAGGATAATTATGACGAGGCCTATGGTGCTGCAAATGGAATACCAGATGTGCTTGATGAGGCAAAGGTAGCTACCGACTATTTTATCAAATCATTTCCCGACGCTTCTACTTTCGTTTATTATGTGGGTAATTCGAGTGACCACCGCAACTGGGTGACTTCTTCCTATCAGTCGGATATGGGAGTGGCAGAGGGCGGTGACCCGCGTCCCATCTCCACAACAACCTCTACTGGTGGCCCACAGGCGGCCAATTATTGTTCGGCCCTTGCTCTGATGGCGATGCACTATCCTGATGCAGCCTATTGTGCAAAATGCAAGGCCTCTGCACTGGTGGCATATAACTATGCCAAGAATTACAAATCGGTGCAGCAGGGTATTCCTGAATTTTACTCGTCACCTAATTCGGAGTGGACTGATGAATTGAGTTTGGCAGCCATCCTAATGTATCGTCTTACTGGAGACGATACCTACAAGACGGAGGCTTTGTCTTATTTGCAGAACAAATGGGAATCCAATTCCCCATTAGCTTGGGATACGGAGGCGGACTATGCCTATTATTATATAACCAAGGCCGCGCCAACTGCGAATAATGGTTCGGGTGGTTATTTCTACGATTTTTTGCGTAAAAATGTGTATGTCCTGCATATTCCTGCCGGAACCAGTGATGCTAATGGCTTCCCATACTACAAGAGTACATGGGGAACCAACAAACTGGCTTGTGGCGGTGCTGTGGCGGCAGCTCTCTATTGCAAACTGGTGAAGGATGGGGTTATTACAACGTCCTATGACACGACGTTAGCTCACAATTTTAACCAGCGTATAGTAGATTATATGTTGGGAAATAATGAGTTCGGTCATACTTTCATTCATGGGTTCAAGGGAGACATGACTTTCCGTATACATCATCGCAATGCGATGGGGCGTAACGATAATCCCCCTTCGGCAACTAAAAACTCTTGTGATTTCATGTTTGCCAGTGGAGGTCTGATTGGTGGCCCTAGCGCAACAGGTGTGTTCCATAATGTGGTGGAAGATAATAGTGGCTCATTTACCTATACAGAGGGCGGTTGCGACTATAATGGACCTTTCGTTGCTGCCATTGCCAGCATAGTTGCTCAAGACGACCCCGTGTCGAATGGCGTCAGGACGGTCAGAAATTCCTTGTTTAATGTTTATCCGACGGCATTTGACGATTATATCATAGTCGACCCTGTGGAGGTTGATTATAATGGAGATGCTGTTGCAGACCTTATTTCCATTACGGGGCAATCTGTTCTTTCTGCTCGTGTTGATGGTTACAAATCCACCATACTTTACACATCCTCGCTGCCTCGTGGCATTTATTTGTTGAAAGTATCATCCAGTGAAGGTTGTAAAACTTATAAGGTAGTTAAATATTAATATCTGAACTCCCTATAAAATAAGGACGTTCTGTTGTGGAACGCCCTTTTTTATTCTGTTTTTCCACATCAATTATCCTATTATATGATTGAAATTATTCCTGCCATAGATATTATAGATGGCAAATGCGTCCGACTTTCGCAGGGCGATTATGATAAAAAGAAAGTATATAATGAAAATCCGGCTGATGTCGCCATGCAATTCCAGGATGCTGGTATCCGTCGGCTTCATGTAGTTGATCTTGACGGAGCCAAGGCAAAGCACATAGTCAATTATAAGACGCTGGAACGGATAGCCACCTCCACTTCTCTTGTTATTGATTTCGGAGGTGGATTGAAGTCTGATGACGACCTTCGCATTGCTTTTGATTGTGGGGCTGCCATGGTTACGGGTGGCAGCATTGCTGTTAAAAATCCGTCGGTGTTCCTCTCTTGGATTTCTAAATTTGGAGCAGACCGCATTATACTTGGAGCCGATGTCAAGGAAGAAAAAATATCGGTGAGCGGCTGGCAAGAAACCACCGCACAAGACCTGCTTCCATTTGTCGAGGGTTTCCACCAAAAAGGTATCTCAAAAGTGGTATGTACCGACATCAGCAAGGATGGAATGTTGCAAGGCCCCTCGATAGATCTTTACAAAAAAGTATTGGCAAAGATTCCCGATTTGTATCTCATTGCCAGTGGCGGCGTCAGTTCTATGGCAGACATAGAAGCCTTGCAGGACGCTAATGTTCCAGCAGTCATTACAGGCAAGGCCATTTATGAAGGCAAGATAAAAATGAGTGATATATCTGCTTTTATTGGATAAAATTGTAACTTTGTATCTAATGGGCAGAAGGCATAGGCCTTTGTCTTCACTTTTTTCATTCAAACAGTTTTTTTATGAATCTGAATTTGGATTTTGATAAAATGGGCGGCCTGGTGCCCGCCATCATTCAAGATGAGATTACCCGCAATGTGCTGATGCTTGGCTTTATGAACAAGGAGTCGCTGCAGAAGACACTTGATACGGGCAAGGTCACCTTTTATAGTCGTTCGCGCAAGTGCTTATGGACAAAAGGTGAAACTAGCGGAAACTATCTTAATCTGGTTTCGATAAAAGCCGATTGTGATGATGATACGCTTTTGGTACGGGTTCACCCAGTCGGACCGGTCTGCCATAAGGGTACAGACACCTGCTGGGCAGAGACAAATGAGGCGGATATCAATTTCCTTTCCTACTTGCAGAATTTCATTGAGAAAAGAAAGACAGAACGTCCCGCCAATTCCTATACAACAGAATTGTTTGAAGCCGGAGTCAACCGTATGGCTCAGATGGTGGGGGAGGAAGGCGTCAGCACTGTTATCAAGGCCACTCATGGTACCAATGAGGAACTGATAGGCGAGTCGGCTGACCTCATCTATCATCTTATGGTGTTGCTCTCGTCAAAGAATCTCCGTATTGAAGATGTTGTAGACGAATTGCATAAACGCCATCATTCTGATAAATAACATTCTGCTTATGGAATCTGTCGATAATAATATCACCCTGATTGATTTTCATGCGGCCAATATCAGCTACAACCAGCTGACAGTGCTGCATGATGTTAATTTCAAGGTCAACAAGGGGGAGTTTGTTTATCTTGTGGGCCGTGTCGGCAGTGGCAAGTCGTCTCTGTTAAAGTCTCTTTATGCTGATGCTATCATCACCGAAGGGCAAGCCCGCATTTTGGAATATGATCTTACCACCATAGATGATGATGAGGTTCCTTATTTACGGCGTAAGCTAGGTATTGTTTTTCAGGACTTCAAACTGCTGACAGACCGAAATGTCCATGATAATCTGGAGTTTGTGCTTCGTGCCACCGATATGAAAGATAAAACTCAGATAGAAAGCAGGATAGATGAAGTGCTGCGTACAGTCAATATGAGCAACAAAGGATACAAGATGCCGTTTGAACTATCAGGAGGCGAACAGCAGCGCATAGTGGTGGCTCGCGCTTTGCTCAATAATCCATGTATCCTTCTGGCCGATGAACCTACCGGAAATCTTGATGCCCATACGGGCGAGGATTTGATGCGACTGGTTTACGGGGTTGCGCAGAATGGAACCTCCGTCATAATGGCTACCCACAATATGAGGTGGATCAACATGTTTCCAGGACGTGTGTTCCATTGTGAGGATGGGCATATGGATGAGATTCCGGCCTCCCAGCTTTCTTCATTTTCTCTTGATGATTATTATAACTTGTAATTTTAAGACTCGTGTATGATAAGTGAACTTTTGAACAACAGAACATCTACAGCATTCTCTTTTGAGGTTTCACCGCCTGAAAAAGGGAATGGCATCGAATCAATATACAACATAATCGACCGATTGTGTGAGTTTGATCCGCAGTATATCAACATCACCACCCATCGTAGTGAATTGGTATATAGGGAAACTCCCGATGGTCTGTATCAAGGGGTGACCATGCGCCGCCGTCCTGGTACGGTGGCTATTGCGGCTGCTATCAAGAATAAATACCGCATACCAGTGGTGCCTCACATATTGTGTAGCGGATTTTCGCGCGAAGAGACTGAGTATGTGCTCATCGACCTCAATTTTTTGGAGATACACGATTTGCTTATTTTGCGTGGCGACAAGGCACCGCAGGATAGACGTTTCACTCCCGACCCCCATGGTTATGCCCATGCCAGTGAATTGCAGTTGCAAATAAATCGTTTTAATGAGGGCTTTTTTGATGATGGTACCCCTATCTCTTATAATATGAAGTCTGCTTTTACCTATGGTGTGGCAGGCTATCCTGAGAAACACGAGGAGGCTCCTAATTTTGATTCTGACATATCTTGGCTGAAACGAAAGGTGGAGAATGGGGCTTCCTATATTGTTACCCAGATGTTTTTTGACAATCAGAAATATTTCGATTTTGTGGCCCGTTGTCGTCAGGAGGGTATCAACATTCCGATTATCCCTGGGCTGAAGCCTGTTCGCCATAAATCGCAGTTGCCTATTCTAGCCAAGACATTCCATGTGGATATCCCCAAGGACTTTGTGACGGAACTGGACAAGTGCAAGACGGATGACGATGAGGTGCAGTGTGGAATAGAGTGGTGCGCCATGCAGGCCAAGGAACTCAAAGCGCATAATGTGCCTAGCATACATTTCTATGCCATCAATGCATCAAAAAGTGTGGCAGCTGTGGCTCGTGAGGTTTATTGACAAGAACTTGCGTCTTTTTATTATTAATCATTTTGCATTATGGGCTCCTTCTTTTTGATAGTGCTGTTTATCATCCTTTTTGTGGTGTTGGTAGTATTCGCCATTTTTGGACGAATACTGTTTTCCCTATTTCGTCTTTTGGGCTTTCGAGGCAGACGTTCTTCCTCTTTCTATAGCCAACAAGGGGGAGGACAGTCTCCTTTTTCCAGCTATGGAGGCAGCAATGGTGAGGATTCGTCTTCCTCTGATGGAACGGTGGGGCGGTCGGCCGAGGGTCAAAAGCGTTTGGAACGACTTAAACAGACGGCTGAAGATGTGCCTTTTGAAGAAGAAAAATAAGGAGACTAATCCTGATTTTATATTATATTTGCATTATAAAATTTCAATACAATGAATAAGAAAGTTTTACTGATGATTCTCGATGGTTGGGGAATCGGAGACAAGGGTAAGGATGATGTAATTTTCAATACTCCTACTCCTTTTATGGATTCTTTAAATGCCAAATATCCTCATTCACAGCTTCTTGCTTGTGGAGAGAATGTCGGTTTGCCCGATGGGCAGATGGGCAACTCTGAGGTTGGGCATCTTAACATAGGTGCGGGACGTATCGTCTATCAGGACCTCGTCAAGATAAACCGCGCCTGCAAGGATAACAGTATCCTCAAGAATCCTGAAATCGTTTCTGCTTTCAGTTATGCTCAGAAGACTGGTAAAAATGTGCATATCATGGGTCTGACTTCTACCGGAGGTGTCCACTCGTCATTGGACCACCTGTTCAAGATGTGTGATATCGCTAAGGAATATGGAATAGACAATACTTTCATCCATTGCTTTATGGATGGCCGTGATACAGATCCAAAGAGTGGGAAGGGCTTTATCCAGCAGTTGCAAGACCATTGTGCCAAGAGTGCAGGAAAAATAGCTTCCATTATAGGCCGATTCTATGCCATGGACCGTGACAAGCGCTGGAACCGTATCAAGATAGCTTATGACCAGCTGGTGAATGGTGTCGGAAAGAAAGCTACCGATATGGTACAGGCAGTGCAGGAGTGCTATGATGCAGATACTCCCGACCATAAGGATACCGATGAATTTATGGAGCCAATTGTCAACGCTGCTTTTGACGGAACCATCAAAGAGGGAGATGTGGTTATCTTCATCAATTATCGTAATGACCGTGCCAAGGAGATGACAACAATCCTCACTCAGCAGGATATGCCGGAAGAGGGTATGCATACCATCAAGAACCTGCAATACTATTGCATGACTCCTTATGATGCATCTTTCAAGGGTGTGCATGTCATCTTCCCTAAGGAGAATGTGGAGAATACGCTTGGTGAATATATCAGCAGCAAGGGACTCAAACAGCTGCATACCGCTGAGACTGAAAAATATGCTCATGTCACATTCTTCTTTAATGGTGGCCGTGAGGCTCCATATGATGGAGAGGATAGAATTCTGGTGCCTTCTCCAAAGGTAGCCACCTATGACTTGAAACCTGAAATGAGCGCATTTGAGGTCAAGGACAAACTGGTTGCTGCCATCAAGGAGAACAAGTATGATTTTATTGTTGTCAATTTCGCTAATGGCGACATGGTGGGTCATACTGGCATCTATTCGGCTATTGAAAAGGCAGTCAAGGCTATTGACTCTTGCGTGAAGGATGTTATTGCTGCCACATTGGCTACCGATTACGAGACCATCATCATAGCCGACCATGGAAATGCTGACCGTGCCATAAATGCCGATGGAACACCAAATACAGCACATTCTCTTAATCCAGTTCCATTCATCTACGTCAGCAACGACCATAAGGATGCTAAACTGTCGGATGGTGTATTGGCAGATGTTGCTCCTTCTATTCTTTATCTGATGGGCTTGGAGCAGCCAAAAGAGATGACAGGAAAGGTCCTGATTAAGAAGTAACAAAAAACGCTCCCGTATAGGGTGTTTTGTATAGAAAAGAGATGAATGTAAATTAATTCATCTCTTTTTTTGTGTCATCAACTTTGTTTTCTGAAGATGATTTGGTAACTTTGCATTCCGTTCTAAGGAATGAATTTTTAAAAATAAAAATTTTCGATTTATGTTAAATCATTATGAAACCGTTTTCATTTTAACTCCCGTTTTGTCTGATGCTCAGATGAAGGAAACGGCAGAACGTTTTAAGTCCGTCCTGACAGGTGAAAACGCAAAGATCGTCAACGAAGAGCGTTGGGGATTACGTAAATTGGCTTATCCAATTGACAACAAGACAACAGGTTTCTACTGCTTCATCGAGTTTGATGCAGAGCCAACCGTTGTTGAGACTCTTTCAACTCAGTTCCGTCGTGATGAGAAAGTTATCCGCTTCCTCGTTACCAAGCTCGACAAGTATGCTGCACAGTATGCTGAGAAGAGAAGAAATTTGAAATCATCTAAAGAAAACGAAACAGTAAAGGAGGGCTAAAAATGGCAACAGCACAACAAGTACAAAACGCATCTGAAATCAGATATCTGACTCCACCATCAGTTGACGTTAAACGTAAAAAGTATTGCCGCTTCAAGAAGAACGGCATCAAATATATTGATTATAAGGACCCTGAATTCCTTAAGAAATTCTTGAACGAGCAGGGCAAAATCCTTCCTCGCCGTCTTACCGGTACTTCTTTGAAGTTCCAGCGCAAGATTGCCCAGGCTGTGAAAAGAGCGCGCCACCTGGCATTGCTCCCTTATGTAACCGATTTGTTGAAGTAATTAACAGGAGGAATATATACAATGGAAGTCATTTTATTAGAAAATATCAGCAACTTGGGTTACAAGGATGATATTGTAACTGTAAAGAATGGTTATGGCCTGAATTACCTGATTCCTCAGGGCAAGGCAAAGTTGGCTACTCCTTCTGCTAAGAAGATGTTGGCTGAGGAACTGAAACAGCGTTCTAAGAAGCTGGAGAAGATTAAGGCAGAGGCTGCTGCTGAAGCTGAGAAACTGAAGGGTGTATCTCTTACAATTGCTGCCAAGGCCAGTGCCAATGGTGCCATCTTCGGTTCAGTTACTAATATTCAGATAGCAGAATCACTGGAGAAGCAGGGTATTACTGTCGATCGTAAGATCATCAGCATCAATGCTCCTGTTAAGCAGTTGGGTGGCTATACCGCTACTATCAAGCTGCACAAGGAAATTTCAGTAGAAGTTCCTTTTTCTGTAGTTGCTGAGGCTGAGTAATTTACATTACTCTCTATCATAATAGGTCCTTACCTTCGGGTGGGGACTTTTTTTGTGCCTTGGGGTGTTAGTGATATTTATTGTGTATGAACGGCTATTTTCTCGTAAAAATGATGTAAATTTGCAGTGATGAAAACTGAACAGAAAAAATATTTGGTGTCTCCTTCTCTTTTGTCTGCCGATTTTGTCCATCTGGACCGTGATTTGCAGATGATAAACGAGAGTGAGGCCGATTGGTTGCATTTGGATATTATGGACGGTGTGTTTGTTCCTAATATCTCTTTTGGTATGCCCGTAGTGGCTGCTGTCTCTAAAGTTTGTACCAAGCCGTTGGATGTGCATCTTATGATTGTGGAACCTGATAAATATGTTGAAGAATTTCACAAGCTGGGAGCCTCTGTTCTTTCTGTTCATTATGAAGCTTGCACTCATTTGCATCGTACCATCCAGCATATCAAGTCTTTGAATATGCAGGCGGGTGTGGCTCTGAATCCGCATACTCCGGTATCGCTTTTGGAGGATATTATTGCAGATGTTGACGTGGTGATGCTTATGTCAGTCAATCCAGGTTTTGGAGGCCAAAAATTCATTGAAAATACTATTGATAAAGTCCGTCGCCTGAAAAATCTGATTGACAGCAAATCATCTCATGCTCTTATTGAAATAGATGGTGGAGTGAATTTGGAAACTGGTCATCGGCTTATTGAGGCAGGTGCTGATATTTTGGTGGCTGGTAGTTTTGTTTTTCATGCTGAAAATCCTCTGCTCACTATTCAAAAATTAAAGTCTCTCTGATTTTTTTTTTTTACTTTTACCTTGAATGGATAGTTATATAAATATATTGCATCGTACTCCCTTTTTTCGGCTGCTGTTGCCTTTCATTTTAGGCATAATAGCGGTGGATTGTGGTATGGATAGCAGGCTGGCGCCTCTTTTCCTGATAATGTCGCTATTGGCCTTGTTGTTATACTTTTTGGTGCGTGAACGCCATAGCCGTTTCCGTCATCGTTGGATTTTTGGTTTCGGAATATCCTTGCTGTTTTTTGTTCTGGGCATGTTTTTCTCTTCATATCCACGTACTGAGGATATGACAGAAGGTAATCATTTTTACGTTGCCCACATTGTGGGAGCTCCGCGGGTCTGTTCCAATTCGGTTGAATGTGTGGCCCAGGTGTCGCAAATTGATATACGGAACATGTCAACAGATTCCAGTTCGGTCCGAGCCATAGTCTATTTGCCCAAGGGTAATCGCAGTATTCTTGTGAATAGTGGGGATTCATTGTTGATATCAGGTTCAGCGTCAGCCCAGCCCGTTCCTTCCAATCCTGGAGATTTTGATTCAAAAAAATTGATGCTGGTCACGGGAGCAGAGGTCTCCTTTTCTGTCAAGCGTGGAACCTGGGTCAATATGTCGCATAAATCTACTATCGGAAAAGCAGTTACACCCGATGGAGCCCGAAACTATCTGTTGGAATTATTGGAAAAAAAAGAGTAACGGGTGACGAATTTTCGGTCGTCTCAGCATTGGTCTTAGGCGATAAGGATTATTTGGACCCCGAACTCAAACAGTCTTATTCTTCCACTGGAGCCAGCCATATTCTTGCAGTAAGCGGTCTTCATGTTGGAGTGGTATTCGTTATTTTCAATTTCCTTTTCTCCTTTCTCTTTCGTGGGGGACGACGCACTGTTGTGGTTGTCCGTTCTTTGTCCGTTCTTGTCTGTCTGTGGCTGTATGCCGTTATTACGGGTCTGTCTGCTTCGGTATTGCGAGCTACCGTTATGTTTTCCATGATTCAGTTCGGATTATCGCTCAATCGCAAAGCAAATATCTATAACACGCTGTGTGCATCGGCCTTGTTGTTGCTGTTTTTTAATCCTTATTATCTGTTTGATGTCAGTTTCCAGCTCAGTTATGCAGCAGTTTTTTCCATCGTCTTTTTTCAGCCCCGCATAGTCTCACTGATAGATATTTCTACAGACCATTGGTGGGGTCGTCTCTGTAATTGGGTTTGGTCGCTAGTTGCGGTGTCTCTGGCTGCCCAGATAGGTACAGCACCCATAGTACTTTATTATTTTCATCAGTTCTCCTTCTATTTTTGGCTGTCAGGTTTGTGGGTGGTTCCTCTTTCAGCTGTCGTGATATATCTAACATTCGCATTTTTTCTATTCTCATGGGTGCCTTATGTCTCATCTTTTTTGGCTATGTCGTTAGCATGGGTGGTTGGCACGATGAATGCTGGAGTGCGGTTTATTGAGCGTTTGCCTTTTGCTGTTGTGAATGATATCCATTTTGGACTGAGTGATACGCTTCTGTTGCTGTTTTCCCTATCCTTACTTGCTTTTTATCTTCGGTTCAAGTCGCGGCGATGGCTTTATTCTTCTTTGTCGTTACTTTTGTTAATGTTGTTGTCCGATATTGCAGGTTTTGTTTATGTTCGCCAGCAGCGTGTGATGGCGGTATATGACATAAAGGGCACCTCGGCAGTAAATATGATTGGAGGTGGTTTCAATTCATTGTATTGCAGGGGTAATTCGGATACTGTGAAAAGGCGTCTGAAGTCATATTGGGTACAGCGGTGGTGTTCAGAACCAGTCATGGCCAATTCTGTCGCTCTTTGTTTGTCTGGTAGGCGTACTTATGTCTTGTCGTCTCCGTTGCCGACTGATATGTCGGGAATAAAACCCATAGCGGTTTATTATTTGGTGGTGTCTCACGATGTTTGTGCTGATTCCGCAACTCTTGCATCCGCATTTACCTATCGTCGGTTAATATTGGATAGTTCCAATTCTGCTGCGACTGAGGAATGGTGGCAGCGTCATTATGTCCATGTTTATGACGTCAGCCGTCAGGGGGCTTTTGTTGAGGACTATTAAAGGAGGATGGCAACGCAGATGAATTGCATGGAGAGTCTTGGCAGGTTATGTAAAGGACATAAAAAAAGCTCCGATATAAATCGAAGCTCATTTGAGGTTCCTGTCAGATTCGAACTGGCGTGAACGGTTTTGCAGACCGGTACCTAACCACTCGGCCAAGGAACCTTTAGTTCTTATTTGCGTTTGCAAAGTTAACGCATTGCTCCCTATTCTGCAAATTTCGATGCCTTTTTTTCTTCTCTTTTTTCGTTTTATTGCCTTTCTGGTTGATTGTGTGGAATATATAAAAAGCGCTTGCTGTATCTCAGCAAGCGCTTTTGTATGAATATATAGGTATCGGGGCTGTTATTCCTTGTAGTAAACGCGTTTTACACGACGAGAAACGCCAGTTAGCACCTCGTAGGATATGGTGCCTAGCAAGTCAGCCACCTCGGTTATTGATTGATGCTTACCGAATATTTCCACGATGTCACCTTCTTGGGCATCAATTCCCGTAAGGTCTATCATGCACACATCCATGCAGATGTTTCCGACTATTGGAGCGAATTTGCCGTTTACCCAAACTTTGCCGTGCCGATTGCCCAGATGTCGGTCCAGTCCATCGGCATATCCAATAGGAATAGCACCAATGACAGAGTCGCGCTCCAAAACACCTTTTCGGCTGTATCCGATAGTTTCGGAGGCTGGCACATGCTTTATTTGCAGAATGTTTGTCTTCAGTGTGCAGACTTCTTCCAGCAGTTTGTTATCAACCGCACTGATACCATAATGACCAATACCCAGACGTACCATATCGAACTGATAGTCGCTGAACCGTTCAATACCAGCAGAGTTGAGTATATGGGCCATTATTTTGTAGTCGAAAGATTTCTGAATCTTGTCTTTTGCAGCGGTGAACCGTTTTATCTGTTCATGGGTGAAGTCGTCGAAGCGGCTTTCGTCTGACCCTACGAAATGTGAGAATACAGAGCGAGGTCTTACCTGTTTCTGCTTTTTCAGTCGGGCAATCAGTTCGTCAATCTCGTCAGGCATGAATCCCAAACGATGCATGCCACTGTCTATTTTCAGATGGATAGGGTAGTCCGTTATGTTCTGGCGTTCGGCTTCCTTTATGATTCGGTCCAGCATCTTGAAGTCGTATATCTCAGGTTCCAGATTGTATTCAAAAATCTTAGGGAATGTGTTAGGGGCGGGGTCCATCACCATAATAGGGATGTGGATGCCTTCTTTGCGCAGAGAGGCTCCCTCGTCGGCTACTGCCACTGCCAGATAGTCACATCCGTTTTGCTGTAGAGTACGGGCCACCTCTATGTCGCCGCAGCCGTAGGCATAGGCTTTAACCATGCTGCAGATTTTGGTGCCGGGTTTAAGGAAAGAGCGGAAATAGTTGAAATTGTTGACCAGCGCAGACAGATTGACTTCCAAAACAGTCTCGTGAACGGCATAGGCCAGCAAATCGGAAATATCCTCAAAATGGAACTTACGGGAACCCTTCAACAGAATGGTCTCGTCTTTGAATTCAAATGTGTTGAAGTGGCTGACGAAGTCATCTGTAGTAGGAAAGAAATATTTTTCTTTCACATCAAACAGTTCTTGGTATTTGCTTATTTCACTACCAATACCTATGATTTTGTCTATTCCCTTGTTCAGTATCTGGCTTTGCACGCTTTGATACAGATTTTCCGGTTTTTGCCCACTTTGCATGATGTCCGACAGAATCAGTGTCCTTTTGGTGTTTTTAGCTTCGGCCTGTTGAGTCATGAAGTCAAGGGCAATGCTTAGAGAGTTGATATCGGAGTTGTAGCTGTCGTTGATTACTATACAGCCTTTTTGCCCCTCTTTCACCTCCAGTCGCATGGCCACCGATTCCAGATTTTCCATTCTTTGGCGGATGGTGCTGTTCTTGACACCCAGTAGCAGTAGGGTGGCAAGGCATTGCAGCGAGTTCTCAACCGCGGCATGGTCGATGAATGGAATCTCGTAGCTATCCTTTTTCCCTTTGTAGGTGTAGCAGATAGTGGTCTTTTGTCCATCTTTCTGTATGTCTTCAATGTGGATGTCGGCCTCATTGCCTTTGCCGAAGGTTAACAGATTGGCCTTGAGCCGAGCCTGCTGCATACAGATGTCAATCAGTTTGTCATCCTTGTTGTAGATGACGGTCTTGCAGCCTTTGAACAGTTTGAGTTTCTCGCTGCATTTTGCTTTAAGAGATGCAAAATGTTCCTGATGGGCGTCACCCAGGTTGGTGAATATTCCTATTTCAGGTTTGATGATATTCTCCAACTTTTCCATTTCGTTCATTTGAGATATTCCAGCCTCAAATATTCCAATCTGCGTGTTGCTGTCCATTTCCCAAACGGAGAAAGGCACACCAATCTGAGAGTTGAAACTGCGTGGAGAACGGGTAATGTCGTAGTCGTCGTGCAGCAATTGGTATAGCCATTCTTTTACGATGGTTTTGCCATTGCTGCCAGTGATGCCTATCACGGGCACATTAAATTTGCTGCGATGTTGCGTAGCAAGCGTCTGTAGCGCTTTAAGAGTATCGTCTACGATAATGAAGTCGGCATCTTTCAGCGCTTTGTATTCGTCTTTCATTTCATTCACCATAAAGGTCCGTACATTGTTTCGGTACAGATTGTCAATGAATCTGTCACCATCGCCGCGGCTGGTTTTGATGGCTATGAATAGGGTCTCTTCTGGTAATGACAGGGCCCGGCTGTCAGTGCACAATCTGCTCACGGTCTTGTTTCCGTCGCCTTGCAGGGTGCCGTTGGCCATTTGGGCTATTTCTTTAGATTTATACATCTTTGATATATAGTTAAAAACCTGTTTTTATTCTTTTTTCTCTTTATCTCTCAGTTGTTCAGCAAAGAGTTCTTCCATTTCCAACCCTGTGTATAAGGTCAGTCTTTTGAATATGTACCAAAGGGCGGCCATCATTACCACGGTGCATGGCACCGCAATGATAGGGAAACTCCATGATATTACTTTTGCCAACGCGGTGTTGTAGTCTACCGTCATGTCCATCATGAAGTGTTGGGTCAGTAGGTAGTTGAGTACCGATGAGAGAACGAATGATGCAGCCACCAAATAGGATGAGATGAGCAGAATGTGGTCAAATTCTTCAGTTTTTCCTTTTTTTGACAATTCAGCGTCTATGCGGTCTGTGTCCAGCATCTCTTTGTTGTATATCAGTTTCTTTATCAGAGGTTTGGATGTCTTGGTAGATATCAGTACGGCCAATCCTATCAGCAGGGGTACAGCAGCACGTTCGTAGGCTACGTATTCGCGTGGCAATTCCAGCAATCCGATAAGTCCCATTACCAGGATTCCAGCAAAGCCGAGAATGGATATGGCATTCACTTTGCGGCGTTGAATCCAGTCGTAGACAAAATAGAGGACGGGAAAAGCCAGTGCTATAGCCAGACCAGCCTTTTCTCCCAAGTAGTCGGGTTTGGCAAATTTAGATAAGAGTATAACGGGTATTACAATGTTGAACAATAGATTTACCAGCATATTCTCTTTTTTGCCAGCAGGAGCCTTTTGCTCATTTTCTCCTGTTATTATCTCGTCCGACTTTGTATCCGTTTTTGTTTCGTCTTGTCGTTCTGTGTTGTCCATTTTGCTCTGTTTTGAGTTGTTGTTACAAAAATACCTCAGATTTTCTTAACGAACTAATAACGGACCTTTTTTCTTTTTCTTTCTTGCTCCTTATTCTGTATCTTTGTTCTGTTATCTTAAAATTTTTGGAGATGAAGTGTCACGTTTATTCTTTTTTCCGTTATCTGAGCAGTCTTTTGGTGATAGGGGCGTTGTTCTTTTTGTCGTCATGCTCATTTACACCTGCTGATTATTTTGATACGGTGGTAGGACATGTCAATAAGGTGAAAAGTGCAGTCAACACTCTGTCATCAGCATCGTCTGATACCTTGTCAAGGGAGACAGCGCGTCGGACCATCAAGGATAGCTATGGCTCGCTCTGTGAGATGAAGGCGTTTCGCAATGATTCCACTCTCAAGGAGGCTGCTGTACGTTATGCAGGATTCTACAACGACTACTATAATGCACCGAACAGATTGTCAGATTTGCAGGCCAAGGCTGTCCGTACCGAGGAGGAGAATGTGGAGATGGATGCCTTGACCGAGGAAGCCAATGTCAGTTCCACCTTGATTGATGTCATTTGGAATGGAGCCCAAAAGAATTTTATGAGAAAGTATGATTTGAATGCCGAATCGGTGCCGTCTGTTCCATGATAGATAGAAAGGCCTGAATAAAAGGTGTCAATGATATTCCTGATTTTTATAATGCCTGTTTTTGCTTATGTTGAAGTTTGTTGTAGATGATAAGATTCCTTTTATTAAAGGAGTGTTTGAGCCTTATGCCCAAGTTTGCTATGTGGGTGGCTCGTCAATGTCAAGTGAGGATGTTAAAGATGCAGATGCCTTGATTGTCCGTACTAGAACCAAGTGCAACGCATCGTTGCTTGAAGGGTCTCGCGTCCGTTTTATAGCAACGGCTACTATTGGATTCGACCATATAGATGCGGACTATTGTTCCCAGCATGGCATTTTATGGATGAATGCTCCAGGTTGCAATGCGCCATCAGTGGCCCAGTATGTGGCTTCGGCTTTGATGGTGGTTGCCCGCAGGTTTCATTGGAATTTATTGCAAAAAACGATAGGTATAGTAGGAGTGGGGCAGATCGGAAGAGCGT
>CALMUD010000260.1 GCA_937872735.1 uncultured Bacteroidales bacterium | reverse complement strand
TGAACGGGCCTTGCGGATGTGGCACATATATGGGGCTGAACACTTGATTCATGGTAGCATCGCTGGCAAAGAAATGCGGATTCCGGTAAGTCTTGTTGTTGATGGTCCGGTACATGCAGAATGGCGTGTTGAGCACAATGGCGGCTTCCGTGCTCTTGTCAACGTACTGGTTGGCATTGCTCAGCGTGATGGGACGGGTGTCGCGGGTGAATCCGCCTCTCATTCCCACTACCATCATATAGATGCACAAACACATCAAGCCCAACTGTACCGGATAGTATATTTTAGCCGACTGGCGGACGGCCGGTGCGGTATCCGATGACTTGCGGGGAAAGTAATATACTTTATACAGAAAATAGAGAAGTGCAAAGGCAAACAGGGTGACATACCAATATTCCACAATGCCGTTGCCTATGACGCCCACCATGTTGTCTTCGTTGCTGAATTCGGTGAATATGGTGCTGGTGGTCCGTCGGTTGGTATAAGGGAAGAAGGCCACATCGGCACAGTTGGCCAGCAGCGCTATGGCATTGCAGACCACGAACACCCAACGCGCCGTTTTCTGATAACCCTGCTTCAGGCGGAAACGGAACGGCAGCACCATCAGGAAGATGTAGAGCACGTTGGTGTAGAGCACTGCCGTACGGTCAAACTGAATGCCGCCCAGACACAATGTCAAAAAATGGCCGACGCCCAAGCCCTCAAAATAGCTGTGATTGACCGCGAAGAAAAAGAGGCGGCAAATCATGAAAAACGCCATGATGATGACGTAATTCACCAACAAGGCAAACACGGGTTCGCCTTTCACTAAATTCCAAACTGATTTTATTCTATCCTTCATTTTTATTGTCTTTTGGCACGGAGCCTAATCGGACGCAACTGCGGTGCCTATTGCCTGCGGTGTCAATCTGTTTTCTTTTATCTGTCAGGCCAATTCACAAATAAGGGTGGCGGCAGTGGTGCTGATAACCCGCACCTGTGCCAGGTCTCCCACATGGTGGCTACCCCTAGGGAACACAGCCATTTTGTTCTGTTGCGTGCGCCCGCAGAACTGCTCGGTCGAGCGTTTGGACACGCCCTCTATCAGCACTTCAAAGGTTTTGCCCACATCCTTGGCATTGCTCTGCGCTGACAGCTCACCCTGCAAGGCTATTATCTCGTTCAGTCGGCGTATCTTCACCTCTTCCGGAACGTCGTCTTTCAGATTCTTGGCGGCAAAAGTGCCTGGCCGTTCCGAATATTTGAACATGAATGCACTGTCGAACTGAGCTTGGCGCATCATGTCAAGGGTGAGCTGTTGGTCGGCCTCCGTCTCTCCATGGAATCCACAGAAGATGTCGGTGGAGATACCACAGTCGGGTATGATGCGGCGGATGGCCGCTATACGGTCAAGAAACCACTCGCGCGTATATTTCCTGTTCATCGACTGCAGCACGGCATTGCTGCCCGACTGCACTGCCAGATGAATGTGGTTGCACACATTTGGATAACGTGCTATCGTCTCCAATATTTCATCGCTCATGTCTTTGGGATGCGAGGTGGTGAATCGGATTCGCAGCTGAGGAAAACGCTCGGCCACCTGCGACAGCAATTGTGCGAAATTGACGGGGGCTCCGTCGCCTTCGGGCTGATAATGGTACGAATTGACGTTCTGCCCCAGCAGGGTCACCTCATGGTAGCCTTTCTGCTGCAAATCCGCTATCTCGTTGAATATGCTGGTGGTGGCGCGACTGCGCTCCCGGCCTCTGGTATAGGGCACTATGCAATAGGAACAGAAATTGTTGCACCCGCGCATAATGGAGACGTAGCCGGAAATATGGGCAGAGGCCAACCGTACGGGTATCACATCACGGTAGGTTTCGGTGGTCGACAGCTGCACATTGATGGCTTTCTGTCCAGCCTCCACTTGTCCCACCAGATTAGGCAGGTCCAGATAGGAGTCAGGTCCCACCACCATGTCCACCACACCCTGTTCCAGCAACTGCTGTTGCATCCGCTCGGCCATACAGCCCAGTATGGCCACAATCAGCTGCGGATGCTGGCGTTTCTGCTGTTGCAGTGCCTGCAACCGTCCCAGCACACGCTGTTCGGCGTTGTCACGCACTGAGCAGGTGTTCACAAACACGGCATCGGCATCGGCCTCATCATCTGTCAGATGATAGCCTATGGTTTCCATTACGGCCACCACCACCTCACTGTCCGCCACGTTCATCTGGCACCCGTAGGTCTCCATGAAAAGTTTCTTCTCTCTGTTTACAGATTTTGAGTCTGTTCCCATATTTCATTAATATTTATTCGGTGCAAATATACAATTAATTCTGCTTATTATCACGCTTGGCTCTGCGGTAGCGAGCGGCGAAGTATGTTCCAAAACTCTCTTACCGAGTTCTTTTGATAGGTATCGCGCAGACTGACAATGGAGGCCTGCATCTGCACATTCCCAGCCAATGGCACGGCTCGCAACTCTGGCTGGTCAGCAATGGTGGCCCCCGACAGCACAGTCACCCAATGTCCGTCTCGCACCAGTTCCTGTAGCAGTGACACACCATTCATCTCCACTTGCGGATGCAGCGTCACGCACTGCTCCTGACACAAGTGGTCGAGCACCGAACGGGCGTAGAAGGTGGAGGTGGGCAGTACCAGCGGAAATTCCCGCAACAGACTGAGCGGTATGCGCTTACGGGCCGACAAAGGATGATGACGCGACATCACCACCGACAAGGGGGTATCAAACAGACGTTCCACCTCAAAGGTGTCGTCCGCCTCATACGACTGGTAACAGAGGGCAAAGTCGAACCGGCGCTCCCGCAACATGGTATATAGGTTGTTGGTCTGGTGATAGGCTATGTTGATTTTCACTTCGGGATAGGACCGGCTGAATGCGGCTACCACGCGCGGAAGAAAGGCTATCAGACTGTATATCACACCGATATTAAGTTCTCCGGTGCGCACATCCTGCAAGTCGCGCAATCGCTGGGTGCCGTTCTCGGTGTCGTGCAAGGTTCGGCGGGCATACGGCAGAAACTCGCTGCCAGCTTCGGTCAGATACACCCGTTTGGCTACTCTGTCAAACAAGGGCACTCCGAGTTCCTGCTCCAGCTGCTTTATTTGCTGCGATAGCGTGCTCTGCGTGATGTAGAGGGCCCGCGAGGCTTCGGTAAAGTTCAGCCGCTCGGCTGTCTCCACAAAATATCTCAGTTGTCTCAGTTCCATTTGTTATCAGTTGTCTTATCAATCGTTTTCATCTATCGATTTTATCGAATCATACCATTATGCAAATGTAAAAATATATTATCAGTTGACCTAACTTTGCATCAACAAAAGACAAGAAACCAATAGCAAGTCCGGACATGCTAAGGTGCTCATCAGCGGATGGGCAAACAGAATTTTTAGAGATGTTATTTTAAGTTTACTAACAATTAAAATTTTTAAGATTATGGTACTTTTTTATATTCTAGCAGCCTTGTACGTTTTTGCAGCCGTGTACGAGATTAAATTTGCTAACAAATAGTTTTACGGCATTTCGTTTTACATATATTATATTTATTCTACACTAGTGAACCCAGGCAACAACTGGGTTCTCTTGTGTTTTTACAAATGCTTCACTTAAAATATTGAACGCAATGACAATACCAGAGGGGCTGGACAATGAGGGGGAGACGGACTGCTTGCCGAGCGGATTGAAGGAGGAATGTGATTTTCTGTCCGAATATGCTACCCGCCTGATGGGGGTGGGAGTACACACTTCGAGGGTGATTCGCAACACCAAGCGCATCGGCATGGCGCTGGGGCTGGAGGTTCACATCTCGGGCTTTCACCGCACGCTCATATTTACGGTCAACGAGGAAACTACGGGCAAGAGCCGGAGTTTCGTATCTGACATTGCTCCGCTGCCCAACAATTTCAGACTGAACAGCGAGCTGAGCAAGCTGAGCTGGCAGGCACTCGATGAGCATCTGGAGTTTGACGAAATAAAAAAACGGTACTGGATGCTGGTGAATCAGCCTTCGCTGAATCCTTGGCTGGTGATGCTGCTGACGGCGTTGGCCAATCTGTCGTTCTGCGCATTGTTTGGGGGCGACTGGGCGGCCCGCTTGATGGTTTTTGCTGACACGTTGGCTGGTGTCCTGCTCAAACGGTGGCTGACTGTCAATGGGACTTCCGCCTATATCTCTTTCATTTGCTGCTCGTTTGTGGCCTCCATGATAGTGTGCGGATTGGTCTGCATCGTACCGACCGATACGGCGGAGGTGGCGCTCGCCACCAGTGTGCTCTTTCTTATCCCTGGGGTGCCGCTCATCAATGGCTTTATTGACATTGTGGAGGGACATATTCTCAATGGCTTTTCAAGGCTTACCGAGGGGGCGCTGCTGGTGCTCTGCATTGCGGTGGGGCTGGCGGTCACCATCTCTATCACCAAGTTCACTATCAACTGAGGCTGATTTTTATAAGGAAAATTTTTAAATGGTATAAGGTATGATTTTCATGGATATATTGACTGATGCCCTGTTTGGGGCGATGGCGGGCATCGGGTTCGGGGCCATTTCCAATCCGCCCGTCAAGGCGTTCAAGGGCATCGCGCTGCTGGCGGCTATGGGGCACGCCACACGCACTTGCCTCATGCAGGGCTGCAACATGAACATCGCAAGTGCCTCGCTGGTGGCGGCACTGCTGATAGGCTGGGGCGCACTGCTGGTGGGCAAACTGATGCGCACACCCATGACAGTGCTCTACATTCCGGCACTGCTGCCCATGGTGCCCGGCATCTATGCCTATAAGGTGGTGCTATCGCTCCTGCTGTTTTTTCACCATATCAACGATGCCTCCGCCTCTCAATACATGGAGAACACCATTGCCAATTCGCTGGTCACATTCACCACTATCTTCAATCTGGCGGTCGGCGCCACCCTGCCTGTACTCATCAACAAAAAAACGGCTTACTCCCTCACCAGAGGACGGAAGCTGGAAGAGACGAAGAAATAAGATTTTTATTTAAAGCATTTACAATCAGAAGTTTTAAAGGAAGGAAGGCTAATGAGTCTGCACAATCCTTACCCGAACAACACTTTAAAAGCATCCTCCACCTTGCCGCAGCGGGCTATCTGTATGGAGAATTTATCCTCCCCCTGCATGGCTTTCACATCAGGGATAACAATGCGCTGGAATCCTAATTTTTCGGCCTCGCTCACGCGCTGCTCCATGCGTGTCACCGGTCGTATCTCTCCAGTCAGACCCACCTCGCCTGCCAGACAGGTATGGGCATCTATGGGAATATCCATGTTGGAAGATAGAATGGCACTGATGATGGGTAAATCCATGGCGGGGTCGTTCACCTTCACGCCACCCGCTATGTTCAGAAATACATCTTTCTGCGACAGCTTGAATCCTACCCGCTTCTCAAGTACGGCCAGCAGCATATTGAGCCGTCGGTTGTCAAACCCTGTGGTGCTGCGCTGAGGGGTGCCATAGGCGGCAGTGCTCACCAGCGACTGCACCTCTATCAGGAACGGGCGTATGCCCTCTATAGTGGCGCCGACGGCCGTTCCACTCAAGTTCAGATGGTTCTCCGCCATCAGCATCTCCGAGGGATTGGTCACCTCTCGCAATCCGCTCTGCACCATTTCAAAAATGCCCAGTTCGGAGGTACTGCCAAATCGGTTTTTGATGGAACGCAGCACACGGTACAGATAATGCTGGTCTCCCTCAAACTGCAGCACGGTGTCCACTATGTGCTCCAGCACTTTCGGTCCTGCTATGTTTCCTTCTTTGTTGATATGGCCTATCAGCAGCACCGGCACCCCGCTGGTCTTGGCATAGCGCAGTATTTCGGCCGCGCACTCCCGCACTTGTGAGATGCTGCCTGGCGATGATTCCATGTTCTCGGTCGAGATGGTCTGTATGGAGTCCACTATCACAATGTCAGGTTTCACATTCTTGATGTGGACAAATATCTGTTCGAGCGAGGTCTCGCTCACGATGTAACACTCTTTATTTTGCAGATTGCCAAGTCGCTCTGCTCTAAGTTTCAACTGTTTCACGCTTTCCTCACCCGATATGTAAAGGGTGCGGCGACCCGTTATATGCAGCACTATCTGCATCACGAGAGTCGATTTTCCGATGCCCGGTTCTCCACCGATGAGGGTCATGGAGCCAGGCACAATGCCGCCTCCCAGCACTCGGTTAAATTCCACCGACCCAGTGTCAATGCGGGGTTCTTCGCTCACGCTCACCTCGCTGATGAGCACTGGTTTGGCCTTGGGCATCTCGCTGCCCAGCACGGTCTGTGCCACACTGGCCTGCGCCACGGAGTCCTTCTTCACCACTTGCTCCACATAGGTGTTCCACTCCCCGCACACGGGGCACTTGCCTATCCACTTGGGGGCCTCCGCTCCGCAACTCTGGCACACATACACCGATTTGACCTTAGCCATATTTCCCTTTTTCTGTATTTGTTTGCAGCGTTTTCTTTATGGGGTTACCATACGTCATCTCCCCAGCCGCCGCCCCAGCTGTTGCCCGACGATTTTTTCTTGGTGGTTGTTTTCTTTTTGGTGGTTGTTTTCTTCTTCGACGATTTGGAAGAAGAGGAACTGCCCCAGCTGTCACCGCCATCTCCCCAGCTATCGCCACCCGACGAGTTGCCCCAATCGTCTCCGCCGTCGGTTGAGCCTTCTGTCCACGAACTCTTGTGCGGCAGGTTGTTGCGGTTGAACGATACGGGCACTATGAGCCCCACTTTTACGCGGGTGCCGTTCAGCACTCCTGGCTTGAAGATGGGCAGGTCGGTAAGCACCGCTATGGCGGCCTGGTCATACTTATCGTTGACCGATTTCTTGATGACAGGATTGACGGCCTTGCCGCATCGGTCTATGGTAATGTGTACCAGCACGGTGCCTTTGGCCCGATAGGTTTTTGATTCCTCGCCTTTCTTCTTTGCTTTCACCACAGAGTCCACCACATCCGGATAGACCACATTGGAGTAGATGTAGCGTATCAGCTCCACATCGCCCCCATCGGGAAATATGGGCAGCTCCAGGTCTTTGGGCCAGTGTCCGGGGTCATATATCGTCGACGATTCGTTGTCCACGCAGTCGGGATAGAGATTGAGGAACTCGGTGTAGGAGGCCTGCACCGGGCCCCACCCGCAGAGCACCATGGTCAGCAATATTAAGTAAAAGCGTTTCATAAGCATTAGCTTTAATTAGAACAGGGAGAGTTCCGTGCCGCCGTCGTCACCGCCATTCGGTTCGTCGCTGCCATCGTCACCGTCGGCATTTCCTTCACCATCGTCGGTTTCGGGGTCGGCTTCGGGGTCCGGTTCGGGCTGGCGCAGCGGCTCCAGTTCTTCCACCTCTCCCACTTCCCACTGGTTGTTGATTCGCTTGCCTTTGGCTTTCAGGCCTTTCACACCTATGAAGGACTCCACATCCAGCTCTTTCGACTCTTTGTCGGCATCCTTGCCGCTGAAGTGGATTTCCAGCCGTGGGTAAACGGTATCAGTCAGCAATATTAATACAGATTTTGGATTTTCGCCAATAAAATTGACAGGTTTTTGCGTTGGCTCAAATTCAAAACGCTTGATATACTTGAATCCTTCGTTGGCATCAAACAGCACGGCCGTCCATACTTTCGACGGGTCAAATTTCTCTATCCGCAGTATGTTCTCGCCAAAATGGTTATTGTCGTCAAAGTCGGTTGTGTAGTAGTCTCCGTTTTTCAGCACCACCAGTATCTGGTCGTCCGACTGGAATTCGCCCAGGAAACGGCCCCGCTGCTCGTAGTTGATACGCAGCACGTCCTGGTCAAACCATACGCCTCTGCCACCCATGGTGGAGCCGCCCTTCGATTTGAGTGAGATGAGCTGTACCTCATTCTTGGTCAGCAGGTTACCCATCGACTGTTTGCCCTTGACTGCAATATCGCCAAAGTCCCGCTCAAATTTCAGCACTTTCAGTCGCGGACGCGGACGCAGCACAATGCGTATCACTTCGGCTTCGGCATTCTGGTTGGCGGTGAAATAGACCACCCGTGAACCTGGCTTGCCTTGCGTGATGTCGTACTCCTTGTCGCGGGTCACCGAGGTCACCGCAAACCGTTTCATATAGTAAGGGCCGCCGCGGCCGTCGTGATACACCACGTTATATACCGTACGCGCGTCTTTCTTCTTATACACGTTCACATAGAGTATGTTCTTGCCCACATACAGTTTGTCGGCCACTTTCACCACTTTATACTTGCCATCCTTGAATATGACAATCACATCGTCAATGTCGGAGCAGTTGCACACAAACTCATCCTTCTTGAGGCTGGTACCGATGAATCCCTCCTCCATGTTCACATACAGCTTTTCGTTGGCCTCTATCACCTTGCTGGCGCTGATGCTGTCAAAATTCCTTATTTCGGTGAGTCGCTGGCGGTTCTTGCCATATTTGGTCTGCAACATCTGGAACCAGGCAATGGCATACTCCACCAGGTGCGACAGATGGTGGTCCACGGTGGCAATCTGCTGTTCCAGCGCGGCTATCTGCTCCTCGCTCTTCTGGGCATTGAATTTAAGGATACGCGCCATCTTTATCTCCATCAGGCGCATGATGTCGTCACGCGTCACCTCGCGTATGAAGGAAGGTTTGAAAGGTTCCAGCCGCTTGTCCACATGGGCCACTGCGGCATCCATGTTCACGCTGTCCTCAAACTGCTTGTCCTTGTAGATGCGGTTCTCTATGAATATCTTTTCCAGCGAGCAGAAGAAGAGCTGTTCCTGCAGCTCGTGCTTCTCTATTTCCAGTTCCTTGCGCAGCAGCTCCTTCGTATGGTCCACCGAGCATTTGAGCAGGGTGGTCACGTTGGTAAAACGCGGTTTCTTGTCCTCTATCACGCAGCACACCGGCGAGATGGATTTCTGGCACGAGGTGAAGGCATACAGGGCGTCTATCGTCTTGTCCGACGATGTTTTTGGCTCCAGCTGAATCACTATCTCCACTTTCGCGGCCGTGTCATCGTCCACTTTCTTGATGTTGATTTTGCCCTTCTCGTTTGCCTTGATAATGGAGTCTATCACCGTCTTGGTGGTCTCTCCGTAGGGTATATCGTTCACCACCAGCGTCTTGTTGTCAAGTTTGGTGATGTGTGAACGTATGGTGACTCTTCCGCCACGTTCGCCGTCGTTGTATTTTGATACGTCCAGCATTCCGCCGGTCGGAAAATCGGGCAGCAGTTGGAATGGCTGCCCCTTCAGATGGGCAATGGCCGCCTCTATTATTTCGTTGAAATTGTTGGGCAGAATGATGGAGGAGAGTGTCACGGCTATGCCCTCGGCGCCTTGGGCCAGCAGCAGCGGAAATTTCACAGGGAGGGTAACTGGCTCCTCGTTACGTCCGTCATACGACATTTTCCACTCCGTTATTTTGGAGTTGAATGCCACATCAAGGGCGAATTTGGAAAGCCGCGCCTCTATGTATCGGCCAGCCGCCGCCGAGTCACCCGTAAAGATGTTACCCCAGTTTCCCTGGCAATCTATCAGCAGGTTTTTCTGTCCCAGCTGCACCAGCGCACCATATATGGAGGAATCACCATGAGGGTGGAAGGGCATGGTGCTGCCCACAATGTTGGCCACCTTATTAAATCGGCCATCCTCCATCTTCTTCATGGCGTGCAGTATTCGCCGCTGCACAGGTTTCAATCCATCGTTCAGATGCGGTACGGCTCGGTCCAGTATGACGTACGAGGCATAGTCGAGGAACCAGCTCTCGTACATTCCCGAAAGTTGGTATTTCACCCCTTCCACGCTCAGGTCTGGCGCCTTGTAGTCCGAATGGACCATCGGGCCATCACTGCCATCCCAGTCATCAGCTCCTTCGTCGTTCTGGTGCAAATTGTCGTCGTTGTCGTCGTCTTCTGGTCGCATATCTCCTACTAATAAGATTTATCCTATCATTTATGGTTTCAAAATGTAAAGATACAGAATTTTCGGGAAAGTTGAAAAAGAACAAAAATATCATATTTCTCATCATCCTTTCGCACCTATCACCACACATCGTCTCCACACGCGCGCCCACACGCATTGCCGCCCCCACGCTGCGTCATTACCCCACAGAAATCCACCCCCACGCGCACCCCCAACTGGGATGTGACGCGTCACCTCCCAGTCATCCACACGCATTGCAAAGCCATCCACACACATCACCTCCTCACGCACAACTTCTCCCACGCACAACTTCTCCACGCGCCACTGCCCCGAATCACCTCCGCCCCAATTCACCTCCACCCCAATGTAGCGTCAGCTGTAACTTTACCGCGCATTAGCTCCGAAAGCGTTAAGAAAATGGCACTTGCGCAGCGTAAAAAAGCCTTTTAGCGGAGAGCCGAAAAAAA
>CALMUD010000259.1 GCA_937872735.1 uncultured Bacteroidales bacterium | reverse complement strand
CAAGGCTCGGAGCATTAAAAGGCTTTAGCGTAGCAAGTGGCATTTTTAGCTTTCGAAGCTTAGCGCCGGCGTCTTTCGGTTCCTTTCTTCGCTAAAGAAGAAAGGAACGAGCAAAGTTCACCACAAAAGAAAGGAACAAAAAAACGAACAACACACAGACATTTTCTCTAAATTAGAGGACAAAAGCGCAAACACATGAAAGAGGGGACAATAATACGCAGCCAAGACGCGATGGAGCATAAAGCCCTGGAAATGGGATTTTTACCACTATTCAGCAATGAGATAAAAGGTTTCTCGGTAGAAGAAATGGCACCCAAAGAGCTGTGGTTCAACGACGAGTGCGATGGACCATGGGAGTGGAAAGGTCCCATCATCTGCAACGGTGGCTGCGCCTACGGCAAACTATTCAGAGGCAAAGCGGGATTTGTGAGCATGGAATGGCTGCCCGACCTTGCGAACTGCCGTCGCCACGGTTACAAGATGCGTCCCAAAAGTGCCAGCAAAGAACAGGAAATATATGCCGCGATTGTGCAGAACGAATCACTACTTACCACTGAAATAAGACAGACCTGCGGAATGAACCAGACCCGCGCACCACGTCTGAACCCATTGGAAAAGATAGAGGCCGAACAGACCCACAGGCTACACACCAAAAGAAACAGCGGCGAAAGTATGGAAACCATACTCACCCGCTTACAGATGCACACCCTCATAGTGGTGGCCGATTTTGAATACAAGCTGGACAAACACCAGCAGCCCTATGGCTGGGGCATCGCCCGATATACCACGCCCGAACTGCTATATGGCGCCGACGTACTGGCCTGCAAACGAAGTCCCGAAGAATCAGCCCAGCGGATAGCAAGGCATTTGACCACCATACTGCCACAAGCCACCGAACGCCAAATAAAACACCTGATGGGATTGGACAACATCTGAAGATGGTTAAATGGAACAAAAAACGGCAAAAAAGTAAAAAAAGTATAATACAATGCTGCATAACATAGCCTTACATTTGACATCAGACCACTCCACAAGCTATCTTTGTAGCACTATCGAGAGTTGGTCCATAGGGCCACACCAACCGAACGCAGGCCACACGGTGGTAAAATGACAGGGCGTCCATCAGGACGCAAAGGCCTGCATCCACTGAGGCCGGATACGCCTTCTGGTGGCGACACATGCGATTTGTCTTGGCCATAAACAACAAAAGTTATCCGTACAAGGTCTCCCCTAATAAGGAGGCCTTTTTTTTGATGATTTTTTAGGCAAAAAATTTTCCTTTCTGAAAAAATAGTACGTTATTTGCATCTGCATAATAGTAAATAATTTTCAAAATGAAATATTTAGGTTATATTTTAGCATTGGTTGCAGCATTGCTGCTTATTCTCCACTACGTCAGCGGAGGCACAAGCAACACCCTGCTGGCCATCTCAATGACATTGTTCGCGTTATCCATCATCGTACCCAACGTTTACAACTGGATACAGACCAAGCGATAAAACGGACAAAAATCCGGCAAAGCGGACGGAAACGTAAAAAGCGTGGCCAACTGACGGCTACGCTTTTTTTATCGGCAATTGCGAACCAAGACATTACTCAACAGAAAGACAATCCATGGCATCAAACGCATCATATCTACAGATAGAAGGGCTGACCAAATCATTCGGCGCGCGCACCCTGTTTCACGACTTGAGCTTCGGCATATCAGAAGGCCAGCGCGTGGCACTGATAGCACGCAATGGCTCGGGCAAGACCACCCTGCTGAACATCATAGCAGGCAACGAGCCCTACGACAGCGGCTCCATCTCGTTCAAACGGGACCTGCGCGTGGGCATTCTGCCTCAAGACCCTAAATTCGCACCAGGACTGACCGTGCTGCAAGCCTGTCTGAAGTGCGACAACGACCAGGTGAAAGCCATTGAACGATATGAGGAGGCGACACTCCACCCCGACAATGAAAAGGAACTGAACGAGGCCATGGCCATGATGGACGCTCACAAGGCATGGAACTTTGAGACCCGCATAAAACAGATTCTGGGCAAACTGAACCTGCACGACCTGGACCAGAAGGTTGACAATCTGTCGGGCGGACAGCTGAAACGAGTGGCTCTGGCCAACGTGCTGATTACAAACCCTGAGCTGCTGATTCTGGACGAGCCCACCAATCACCTCGACCTGGCTATGGTGGAGTGGCTGGAAGACTACATCGGAGCCTCGCGCATGGCACTTTTGATGGTGACTCACGACCGATACTTTCTGGACCGCGTTTGCGACACCATTCTGGAGATTGACCAGCAGCAGCTTTACACCTACCACGGCAACTACAGCTACTACCTTGAGAAACGACAGGAACGCCACGACGCCCAGAATGCCGAGCTGGCCCATGCCAACAACCTATTCCGCAAAGAACTGGAATGGATGCGGCGACAGCCTCAGGCCAGGGGCACAAAGGCTCAATACAGAATTGACGCCTTCCACGAGCTGGAAGAGAAGGTGAAAAAACGGCACGATTCCGATAATGTCAGCCTTGGAATGAAAGCCTCCTACATCGGCAGCAAGATTTTCGAGGCCAAATATATCAGCAAAAGTTTCGGCGACTTGAAGATTCTGGACAACTTCTACTACAACTTCGGCCGATACGAGAAACTCGGCATCGTGGGCGCCAACGGAACTGGCAAATCAACTTTTGTGAAGATGCTGATGGGTGAGGTCCAGCCCGACACCGGCACCATTGATGTGGGCGAAACCGTACGATTCGGCTACTTCAGCCAGACTGGAATGAAGTTTGACGAACAGATGAAGGTGATTGACGCAGTGCGCGACATTGCCGAAGAGGTGGATATGGGTGACGGACACAAACTGAATGTGGCACAGTTCTTGCAGCACTTTCTATTTGAACCCGCCCAGCAACACGACTTTGTGAGCAAGCTCAGCGGAGGCGAGCGACGGAGGCTATACCTCTGCACAGTATTGATGCAGAACCCCAACTTCCTGGTACTGGATGAGCCCACCAACGACCTCGACATTGTGACGCTGAACATTCTGGAGGAATATCTGCGCAACTTCAAGGGCTGCGTGATTGTGGTGTCGCACGACCGATATTTCATGGATAAGGTGGTAGACCATCTGCTGGTGTTCCACGGCAATGCCGATGTACAGGATTTTCCTGGCAACTATACCGACTACCGCGAATACAAGGAACTGAAATTGCAGCAGGAACGGCAGGAGAAGGAACAGAAAGAACGGGAGCAAAAAGAGAAGGAGCAACGGACCGCACAGGCTCAGCCCAACAGCAGTGCTACTGCCACTACCAACGCAGCCGGACATGCCCGCAAACTCACCTTCAAGGAGAAGACGGAGCTGGACAAGCTCACCGCCGAGATTGACAAACTGGAGAGCGAGAAAAAAGAGATTGAAACAGCCCTGTCGGGCGCCACTCTCAGCAGCGACAAGATTGTGGAAATGTCGAAACGCATCGCCGCCGTAAACGACGAGCTAGACGAGAAATCGATGCGCTGGCTAGAATTGAGCGAGATTGCCGAAGGGTAAACATAAACAGACAAGATATGAAACGGTTACTGATTTTTTTCTTTCTTCTGACGGCAGTCGCCGCCGATGCACAGCAACAGCAAGAGGACCTGCTGGACGAACGCCAGGTGCAGAATGGAATACAGCAGATTGAAAATGCCAACTACAACTACTTCAGCAACGCTGGCTGGTTTTCCACCTGGAACACGCTGAGCTCATGGTATGCCGACGTAATTCTGACCAATCAGGAGGCCAAAGGGTATCTGCAACAGGCACTCAACAGCCGCGAGGTGTATCAACGCTTTGACGAGCTGAACTATCTGAAGCAGAACGGCAGCCTGCGCAATGGGCAAATCGCCGACTTCAACGATTACATTGAAAAGATAATCTGGAGAGAAATTGACCGGATGTATCCACCTGAGCAATAAAACGAAAGAAACAGAGAGAGCATGAAGAATGAAGAGCCTGACATCAGACTGTACTTTGACCAACCCCACCCTGCGCCGATGGCCGCACCCTATATGGATGCCGATGGCACACTGGGAGTCCAGCTGACTGCCGAGGGATATAATGTAGCCATTGTGGGCGTACAGAGCGAATACCATTCATTGGCCAACAAGGGATGCGCGCTGGCCCCCGATGCCATCCGCAAATATCTGTACGCGCTGTGCGGCAGCTTCAAGAACATCAAAATTGCCGACTTGGGCAACATCAAGGCCGGAAAGACTGAACGTGACACGCTGTTCGCACTGAAGAGCGTGGTGACGCATCTGGACCAGCACCATGTCACTACGGTGGTGCTGGGCGGGACGCAGGACCTGACCGTACCAATATACATGGGACTGAAATCGAACCGCAAGGAGATGAATATGGCGGTGATTGACTCCCGCATCGATGCCCAAAAGGCTGCGGGGAAGTTCAACTCACAAAGCTGGATGAACAAACTGACAGCTGACAAGGCTTTGAAAAAATGCGATTTGTTGGCCTTTCAGGGGTATCTGATATCGGAACACCAATACGAGACCTTGCTGGTCCGCAATCTCATCGACCCGCAATACCGTCTGGGCAAGCTGCGCAACAACCTGATTGCCGCCGAGCCCGTACTGCGTGATGCCGACCTGCTGAGTTTCGACATCAATGCCATCAGACAAGCCGACGCCCCTGGCTGCGGCACACCCTCTCCCAATGGGTTGACAGGCGAGGAGGCCTGCCAACTGATGCGTCTGGCCGGATGCAGCGATCGTATCGGAGCCATGGGTCTGTTTGAGGTGAACCCCAATACAGACCAGGGTGAACAGACCGCCGCGCTGTCCGCCCAGCTGACCTGGCACTTTCTGGAGGCGCTGGACAACCGCATCGGTGACTACCCCGCCCAATCCATCAGCAAATATCAGAAATACGTGGTGCCTATCACCGATGACACCGATATGATTTTCTTTCACGGGCAGCTCCGCAACAGATGGTGGATGGCTATACCCATGAAAGACAAGACGCGTATTGTGGCCTGCAGCGCCAGCGACTATGAACAAGCCAGCAACAGCAAGGCGCCCGATATCTGGTACCGCTACTTCATGAAATAAAACAAATGAACATCGACCCATACCGCTCCGACCCGCTGGTGAAGGAGTACATACAATACCTGAGCATTGAACGGGGATTATCGGACAATACCCGCGATGCCTACCTTGAAGACCTGGCCAAGCTGCTGTCGTATCTGAAGGATGCACACATCAGTCCACTGGAGGCCAAGCTGGAACATCTGCAAGACTTTGTGATTGACCTGTCGGATGTGGGCGTGTGCATGCGCTCAGTGGCCCGCATTGTATCGGGCGTAAAAGCTTTCTACCGATTTCTGCTGATAACCGACAAACTGCAGATTGACCCCACCGAGCTGCTGGATGCCCCCCAGATAGGCAAACATCTGCCCACCGTACTGACGGTAGAAGAGATTAACAGCATAGAGGCCGCCATTGACCTGAGCGAGCCTATGGGGCACCGCAACAAGGCCATGATTGAGGTGCTGTATGGCTGTGGACTGCGTGTTTCGGAAATGCTGGGGCTGGAGATTTCAAGCATCTTTGAAGAGGAACAATACATCAGTGTGATAGGAAAGGGCAATAAACAGCGGCTGGTGCCCATATCTCCGCCTGCCCTCAAGCAGATTGGCTACTGGATGCAGCAACGGGCCAAACTGGACATCAAAAGGGGAAATGAGGACTTTCTGTTTCTAAACCGACGGGGCAGCCAGCTGAGCCGGGTAATGGCATTCAACATCATAAAGGACCTTGCAGCCAAAGCTGGCATTGAAAAGAACATCAGTCCACATACCTTCCGCCACTCGTTTGCCACCCACCTGCTGGAGGGGGGCGCCAACCTGCGCGACATTCAGGAAATGCTGGGACACCGTTCCATTCTCACCACCGAAATTTATACTCATCTGGACATCAACCTGCTACGCGACAATATCATGCAGTTTCATCCTTTTTTCCAGCACAAGGCAAAAGGGAAGAACACCCTATAAAATCAAGGATTTCTGAGCTTGGCCCAGCGGCCTATCTTCGCCAATGAAGAAGGCAGCAAATTTATTATCGCCACCCCATTTGCGGGTGTCCCCGTCCTTTGTTTCGCATCGGCGTGAACTTATCCACCAAGACGAAAGCAGTGGAGAAATGGATGATAGGATAAAAGAGCCCTTCTCCCGTCTCTTTTTTTATTGGTAAATATTTGCCAACCAACCACAAAAAAGAGGCTGCGAAAACATTCGCAGCCTCTCCGGTCTTTCTTGTCTTTTAACCGAATTTAGAACTAAACTACAAATCATATATAAAACTACCGAAGTTTCACAACTTCAATTGAATTTATACAATGATCGTACCAAAATATAGCGTTCGCGTTAAAAATATCATTTTCTCTCCAAGAAATCTTTAATAGCTCCGCGCTTGTCGAGCAGCAGCGCCAAAAAGAAGAATGCAAGCAGCGAAATAGGCAGACTCAAAGCCAAGGTGCGCTGGAAGGTATTGAGCACCTTAATCAGCACAAACTCGCTGGCAAAATTGACGCTATTGGCATTCACCACACGTTCATACTGATTGGAGTTCATATCCTTTTCAAGTGAGAGTATGTCGCCATGGTAAAGCTGCTTGTCTTTCTCTGTGAGAAAGAGGGAACCATCAAGTTTCATATCTGGGTCCGTCTTCTTGAAATACTGGATGCGGCGCAGACTGTCGAGCAACTGCACCTCCTTGCCAATACTGGAGATACGGCCGTCGAGCTGGGCCAGACGTTCAGCATTCATTTTGACTACTATCGGGTTATGGTCGAAATAGTACTGCAATCCTTTTTGCAGGAGTGCCATGTTGGTAGTGTCAGACACTACAAGACGAATGAGCAGACGGTCCTCCATCTGGCGCTTGGTGGTGTCGGCCACATAACGGCCGTAGCACACCTCATCGGGCGTACCATCGCGCAACTTGTCAATGTAGAAAAATGAATTGGCCGAAAGGATGCGGTTGCACACCTGGGGCTTCAGTCCCAGCAATGAACTCATTGCCACACGGTCATTGTTGACACAGAAACGATTGAGCGATGCCACTTGGTCGTGAAAATAGAAGGCATCTATCACATTGATTCGGATTTCGGCTTCCATCTGATAGCGGCGATTGGTTGGGCGGGACCAATAAGCCGTAAAAACCAGCGCCGCCACCACAGCCACCACCACAAACGAGCGTTTGCGGTAAGCGAAGCGGAGTATCCACGCCAAGGCATGGCCCACTGCCATAATCATGCCGGCACATTTTCGGGACAGCATCGACAGAATGTCGAACAAATCCACCTCTTTCTTTTCATTACTGTTTTCCATGAGTAATCATTATTTTTTATTTATATTTTATTTTGTTGCAATGTAAGAATCAACATTCTATAAGAATCTCTAATTGATAGGACGCAACCATCTCTCCGGATTTTGGAGCGTCTTTTCCTTCCAAATCTGGAAGAAAAGCGTGGACTGCCCTGGGTCATCGGGGTCAGAATAGACACGGCCCAGTTTCTGTCCCCTTTTCACCATCTGAAAACGTTTTACATAGAGATTGGTGAGATTGGCATAGACCGTCAAAAAATTGCCATGACGGACAATAACCGCACTATTGCTGCCAGGAATGGAGAATACCTGCGTGACCTGACCCTCGAACACCGAGATGGCATCAGAACCGACCGGCGTAGCTATATAGACGCCCTTGTTGTCGGTGGTGACGTTCTCGAGATAAGGATGCGCCTGCAAGCCGAAATGGCCCGCGATGGAACCCTGGCGTACTGGCCAATGCAACGACCCACGCTGTTTGGCAAAGTTGTTGCAATCGGCAGTATATTGAGCCTGTTCCCTATCAAGTTTTGAAGGGGAGTCCTGCCTGGTCTTGGCCGAAGGGGCTTGTTTCCCTTGCTTGCGGGACTGAGGGGCAGAGGCCTTTCGGCTGTTGCGCTGATGTTCCTCCCTTATCTGTTGAGCCCTGCGGGCGGCGGCCCTTGCCTCCTGCGCTATCAAGTCCTGAATGCGGCGATCCAGATTGTCGGAAGCTCGCTGCTGACGGTTGAGCTCTGCCCGTAACGACTTACGCTGTTGACGGAGGGAGGCTACCAATGCCTTTTGCTGCACCTTTTCCTCCTCCAGTTTCTTTTTCTCACTCTCGCGTGCCGCCAACAGCCGTTCCGACTCGTCTTTAGCCGTTTGCAATTCCTTACGCTTGGCCAACAGGTCCTGCCGCGAGGTCTGAATCTCATTGGCCTGACGGCGACGCATCACCGCGAATTGACGGAGATAGCGCAGACGGAGGTAAGACTGCTGTACCGTACGCGCCGAAAAGATAAAGAGCAGACGGTCATAAACCGTATTCTTCTGATAGGCCAGATATATCAGCTGCACATACTTGCGCTTGGCCACGTTATAGTCCATTTCCATTCGCAATATGTCGGCATTCAGCTGGTCGATATGGGCTGCCAGGTCGGCGATATCCTGCGACTGCTGCTGAATGAGCCTATTGCGGGACTCGATGGTACGGTTCAATCTTTCCACCTCTTGGATAGTCTGACGCGTAGAACGACGATTGCGCGACAAATTCCGGTCGATAGAGCGGACCCGCTGGTCCACTTTGTTCTTTTGCTTTTTCAGTTGCTTGAGTTGGGTATTATTGGCTGCCATCAAAGAGAGAGAAAGGGCATCACCCGACCAGAAAGCCAGGCCCGCCAACAGCAATATGTAACCCAACCGCCGCCTCATTTATCAGAACGAGCCAAGAAGTTCATCCATGGTAACCTGCTTATAGGAGGCGGGAATTTTAAACTCAAAATTGCGGTCTCTGTCCAGTTCCACATTTTTGTACTGAATATCCACCTGGCGGTGAAAATCAGGACCCGCTATTTTCAGCGAAAGCTGTTTGGGGAAATTGACCGAATTGTATTGGGCAAAATCAGAATAACTCCAGCGCATGGAATATTGGTTGCCTGCCGAAATCATACCCCCTATCAGCTTTTTCAGATTGTCGAAGTAAAACTCCTGCGACACCTTGTCGTCGGACCGTGCAAAGAGCACCTGATCGGCAATATTTGTCACCTTGAAATCTGACTGGAGCGGAATATACGGGCTGTTGTAGATGAAAACACGGTCGGTGAAAATGGACTCGAACGCATTATAGTTCATGGCCATGCCAAAATGGGCTTGTGCCTCGGCAAACGAGCAGGAGAAATAACGCTTGTTGATGCGGTCCATAATGGTAACTCCTTGCTTGTTGATGGCAATGCGGGCAAACTCCATATTGACACCAAGAAACGGAGTGATGGAGCAGATGATGATGCTATCGCGGGCAATGCGGATGGAGCCATTCAGACTTGTCTGATTACCGCTGGCATTGACCAGCGTGAAGGTGGTCTTATCCATACTGAGCGTGCGGAAGCCCACATTGACCTCCTTGACGTGGTTGGCATCGTTGATGGTGGCAGCCTGTTTCTGATGGGTACCCGACTTGGAGGCCGAAGCCTGACGCTGGGTGGCACAGCCGCTCAGCAGCATGGTTGCCGCCAGCAGCACAGCCCCGAAATATTTGCAATTTAAAGAATTCATATCTCTTATTTTTCTTTGTCCAATTTATCAAAATATTTACCAGTCTCCACCTTGTGCATCAGCAACGCACTAGGGTTCTTGGCGATTGACACTGCCTGATTCCAGGCTTTGACTCCCTCGGCCTCCTCGCCATTCTTGTAGAGTATGTCGCCATAATGTTCCAGCACATCGGCATCCTTGTCGCCTCCGTAATTGACTGCCTGCTGTATATACATCTTGGCCGTGGCATAGTTGCCCTGCTTAAAATATATCCAGGCATAAGTATCCAGAAAGGTAACGCTCTTGGGATCCTTCTGCAACGACCGTCCGCTCAGCCGCTCCGCCTTATCAAGGTCGCCGTTGTTGACTGCGAGGGTGTAGGCGTAATTGTTGAGCACCAGGGCATTGTCGGGATTGGACGCCAACGCCAGCTCATAATAGTAATAAGCCGAATCGGCCATGCCCGACTTCTGCATATACACATCCGCAATGACCCCATAGACCAGCGAAGTGCGCTGTTTCTCGGAATTATCGGCCGACAGCAGAGTGGCAGCCTGTTTCCACTGGCGCAATGCGAGAGAATCGTGTCCCCGCTCCATATCAAGCGACCCCTGATAAAAATGGAGCGTTCCGTTCTCAGGGTTGGCAGCCAATGCCTCTGACAGTGTGGACGCATAACGCACACTGTCGTTCATCTGCTGATAATAATCTATAAGTATCAGCCACGAAGCCGCATTGTGCGGATTGACCTTGATGGCCTGACGCACATAGTCGAAACCCGCCGTGTTGTTGTGCGTCAACAGATAATTGGCATACAGAAGATAAGACCCTTCCTGCATCGGATTCTGGCGGATAAAATTTCTGTAATCGTTCTCGCTGAAATAGAGTGACAGGCTTGAATCGGCCACTGCCGAAACAAAAAGGGAACGGCGGGACTCAAAATCGAGTGTGGAATCAGCTATCAGCTGCTTCATCAGCACCACCGCCTCGGCATCACGATGCTGGTCAAGATAGAGGGTGGCCAGCTGGCGGGAGATATCAGAGCGCTGGTTGGGAAACTTGGCATCGAGCTGTTTGTAGAGTTTCTCAGCACGCTTGTGGTCACCCATGATGGAATACACATTCCCCTTGATAAGATAATAACGGAGATTGGACGGGTCAGACTGAATGAGCTTGTCCATCTCGGCAATGGCCTGTTTCCGCTTATTCAGTCCCAAATAAAGGCGAGCCTTCTCGGTAGAGACCTGTTCGTTGATTCCCGTCTCACTCTCATATTTGTTCCAAGTAGCTATAGCCTGCATCTGCTGCCCATTCTGTTCATAGAGCGAAGCCAGAGCCTGAAGGTCATCCGTCTTTTGTGGATATTTGTCGGCAATGGCCTGATAACCACTGATGGCCGCCTTGATGTCACCCGTCTGGGCCCGCAGCAAGGCATTGGCGCGCTGAATCCAGTAGTTGTCCGGTTCCAGACGGGCTGCCTTGGCCATATATGCCGAGGCAAGCTCAGGCTGACGGGCCGAAATGCACATATTGGCCAAATCCATATAGACCGCTGCATTGGTAGAATCCTCAGCCACATATTTTTCCAAAAGTATCCTGGCCGAATCCGGCTTTCCGCCCTTCTTGTAGCAGAGCGCCTGAAGATAGCAGGCATGGAGGCTCAAGTCAGAAGGGAGTGTCCGCATGGTGTCAGTAACAAAGATATCCTCGACCGCAAGGGCGGGCAAGGACAACATAAGCGACAATAGAGAAACAATGAATCTGGATGACATAACAAAAAGAATTGAGGAAAACCCTAACGACCAGAATGGCCAAAACCACCCTCGCCCCGCTCGGTGACATCGAGCGAATCCACTGGCTGCCACTTCACCTGCTCACAGCGCGCCACCACCATCTGGCAGATGCGGTCGCCGTTGTTGATAGTGAACGGCTCGCTGGAGAGGTTAATCAAGATGGCCTTAATCTCGCCACGATAGTCGGCATCAATGGTGCCAGGCGAATTGAGGACCGTGATGCCATGCTTGGCTGCCAGGCCGCTGCGCGGACGAATCTGCGCCTCAAAACCAGCAGGCAACGCGATGGAGATGCCCGTAGGCACCAGGCAACGCTGCATGGGCTGGAGCTCCAGCGGTTGCTCAAGATTGGCACACAAGTCCACTCCCGCCGACAGCGGAGTGGCATACGCGGGCAACGGATTGCCCGATTTATTGATAATCTGAACTTCCAATTTGATTAAAGTCTGTTTAACCTAAATATGCGAAAATACCACTTTTATTTTATATTTCACCTAAAAAAAACGGTTTTTCAGAAGTGCGCGAACAAAGGCAAGGTTTTTAGCGCTTAAATGTTTACTTTTGCACATTAGATAGGAGAAGGAGAAAAAGAAGGAAATGAGACAGCTAAAAAGGATAATATTGGCAGCAGGACTGGGATGGGCCTGTCTGACGGCCGCCGCACAGCAACAGGTTGTGCGCCAGTTTGTGAACAGCAACGGATTGAGCGCCGCGGGCATTGGCATCATGGTGAAAGAGGTGGAGACGGGCAAAGTGGTGGCCCAATACCAACCGGAAACCAACCGCATACCCGCCTCTACCACCAAGCTGCTGACCACCGCCACCGCACTTGAAGTGCTGGGCGACAGCATGCGCTTCGAGACCCGCATCACCTATTCCGGCTACATCAAAGACTCTGTGCTGCACGGCAACCTATATGTAGTGGGCGGCGGCGACCCCTCGCTGGAGTCCGATTTCTTTGTTCACAATGGCATCTTTGCCAAGATGGTAAGTGCCATACACAGAGCCGGCATCCGACAGATTGATGGGAAAATAATAGGCGATGCTTCCCTCTACACGGTCCGCAACGTACCTACCCAATGGCTGATTGAGGATGTGGGGTCCTACTATGGTCAAACCCCTTCGGCCCTCGCATTCAACGATAACCTCTTCTTCCTTACTTTCGCACCCACCGACAGCATACGTCCCCCTCACCTCGAGGCCATTCTGCCCCACACCCGCTTGCTGCGGATTGACAACCAGCTGACATTGGGCAACCCGATGTGGTGGCACGTATACGGCGATAGCCACTCGTGGTACAAGATAATACGCGGCGAGGTGCCTGCTACTCGAAAAACCCTGATAAGGGTAGAGAATCCCGAGCCTGCCCTGCTGGTGGCCGACTCGCTCAGCCGCGAACTCTACCGCCATGGCATCCACAACCGCGGAGCAGGAAGCACCCAATGGACCAAAGTGAGAGCCCCCAAGAGCCCGTGCATATATGTGCACTACTCACTGCCACTGCGCGACATTATTGCAGTGACCAATCACAAGAGTGTCAATCTCTTTGCCGAAAACATATTTCTGTATCTGGCACTGCGCATCAATGTCACTGGCGACTACGAGCACGCCATCAACTCGGTAACACGGTTCTGGAACGGGAAGGGGCTTGATTGCAGCCATATACATCAGGTGGACGGCTCCGGGCTCTCCATGAAGAATGCGCTGAACCCTGACTTCATGACCAACCTGCTGGTATACATGAAACGCGACAGCAAATATGCCGATGCCTTCACCGCCTCGCTGGCCACCGCTGGCGTAAACGGGACGGTAAAGACCTTCCTCACCGGCACTCCACTGCAAGGCAAGATGCTCGCCAAAAGTGGCAGCATGGACCGTGTGCAGAACTTCTGCGGATACATCATCTACAAGCAGAAATGGTATGCCTTCACCATCATGGTCAACAATTTTGACTGCTCGCGCAAGGACCTGCGCAAGGCCATGTCAACCTTCTTCAACAATCTGATGAAACAAGTGGGCAACTGAACGGACCAAAATTCCAATTCATCGAAAAAAAACGAAGATAAGAACAACTCATTTAACAAATAAGATATTTTTATTCAGTATTTTATCCAAAAAAATATACTTTTGGCAGAAATAAAAAACTGAATAATGAGAAGAGCTCCACTGATAGTAATGATAGGTCTGGCCGCAGGTGCCATGCCTCTGGCAGCCCAGACGACAGACAGCACGCAGGCCAGCCACGGCAGCTACCTGTTCACACTGGACCAGTGCCTGCAATATGCCTTTGGAAACAGCTACGAGCGTCAGAGCTTGAAGCTGACCGAAAAGTCGAGCGATGAGAGCATCAATCAGGCCAACAGCAACCGACAACCCAGCGTGAATGCCAGCGCTGGCGAAAACGCCACCCACACAGGCGGCGACGACAATGTGGTGTTCAACGGCAATGCCGGCATCAATGCCAGCGTAAATCTGTATGAGGGTGGAAGCATCAAGAATACCATTGCCCAGACCAAACTGCAAAAGGAAAATGCCGAACTGAAAACCGCGCAATACGATAACAGTCTCACCATAGAGATTCTGAACACCTTTCTGGATGCACTGAAAAACGGGGAACTGCTGAAATACAAGACCGCCATTGTGGCCACCAGCAAGGAGCAAGCCCAACAGGGCAAAAAAAAGTATGCCGCCGGCAATCTGCTGGAAAGTGATTATCTGGTGCTGAAGGCACAATACACCGCCAACCAGACTGACACACTCGATGCCTACATATCGCGCAACAACAGTCTGCTGACGCTCAAAAAACTGATGTCGATGGATGCCGATGCCAATCTTGACATTGTTTATCCCGACACCACGGCCATGGACGGACTGGCACTGCTGCCTAGTCAGGACGACGAGGTGAACAAGGCGCTGCAAACAATGCCAGAACTGAAACTGGACCAAAAGGCCATCGACATTGCCCGGCAAAGCACAGAGATAACCCGCTCGGGCAATCGCCCCACACTCACCGCCAATGCCGGCATAGGAACCAGTCACCGCGATTTTGACAACTTCGGGCAACAACTCGGCGACAACTTCTACCAGCAAGTGGGCATCAACTTCAGCATGCCACTCTACGATCGTGGCCAGACAAAATCGAAAATAGCACAGAACAAATACGCCGAGCAACAAGCGGCACTGGACAAGCAACAGGACGAACTGACCATACGGCAGACCGTGATTGAGCAATACCAGAATGTGAAGCTGGCCTACAACCGCTACAAGATGGCCAAGGAAAAATGCGACGCCTACAAGGCCGTGTACGATGTGTATAATGTGAAATTCAAAATGGGAGCCGTAGTGATTACCGACCTGCTGCAACAGCAGGACAACTACATCAGCGCCATCAACGACTACATTCAGGCCAAATACAGTTTTCTGCTAAGCCGCAAGATTCTGGATGTATATACGGGAGAGGCGGTCTCCATGAAGAACTGACACAACAAGCAATAAAAAAGGATACAAAAATATGGAAGCAAAAACGAAAAAGAGAATCATCATCGGTGTGGCTGTGGCGGCTGTGGCCCTCATTGCCTACCTGATATTCAGGCCAAGCGACAAAGAGGTGACTTTCAAGACGCAAGTGATAAAGCGGGACACCATAGAAACCACCGTTACCGCCACCGGCAGCGTGGAACCCGTTGATGAGGTGACAGTGGGCACACAGGTGTCAGGCATCGTGCAGAAAATATACGTGGACTACAACAGCCATGTGAAAAAGGGACAACTGCTGGCCGAGCTGGACCAGTCGACCTTGCAGGAACGGCTGAACCAGGCCAATGCCACCCTGCAAAGCGCACTGAGCGCACTGACGCTGGCCAAGCAGACCTACACCCGAACCAAGGGACTGTATGCGCAAAAGGCAGCCACCAAGGCTGATATGGAAAGCGCTGAGAACAGTCTGACGCAGGCCCAGTCGAACGTGAAGACAGCACAGACCAACGTGAACGAGGCCAAGGTGAATCTGTCGTACACAAAAATCTACTCACCCATCGATGGTGTGGTACTCGGCAAAGAAATTGAGGAAGGACAGACCGTGGCCGCCTCGTTCAGCACACCTACCCTCTTCACCATTGCCCGCAACATGAAGGAGATGCAGGTAGAAGCCGACATTGACGAGGCCGACATAGGTTCAGTGAAGATGGGACAGAAAGTGACTTTCACAGTAGACTCGTACACCGACCGCACATTCAGTGGCACCGTCAAACAGATAAGAATGAACCCGACCACCACCAACAATGTGGTGACTTACACCGTAATAGTGTCGGCTCCCAACCCCGATGAGAAACTCTTTCCGGGCATGACAGCCGACATCACCATCATCACCGCTGCCAAAGAGGATGTGGTGGTTCCAGTATCGGCCACAAATTTCACCCCTACCAGCGACTTGTTCAAGGCACTGGGACGGCCTACCGGAAAACCTAACGGGCAGCCAGGGCAAGCCCCTGCAGCTGGCGGCAACGACAATGCGGACAGCAACAGCTCAAGCAGCAGCGATGCAGATGCCTCGACAAGCACCGCCAAGAGTAACAGCAAGAACAAAACCGTCTGGGTAAAGAATGGCAACAACATACAGCCACGCAATGTGACGGTAGGCTTGGGTGATGGCATCAACTATACCGTAAAATCGGGATTGGCCATCGGCGATACAGTCATTCTGTCGGCCACAGTCGGCAAAAAGGAGAAAACCACTTCGGGCAGCAACCCGTTCATGCCAACACCTCCAGGAAAGAATAATAAGAGCAGCAAATGACGGCAATCATCAAAATAGAGGACCTGAAACGCGACTTTCAGGTGGGAACCGAGACCGTACACGCCCTGCGCGGGGTATCGTTCGAGATTCAGCCTCACGAGTTTGTGGCCATCATGGGCACCAGCGGCAGCGGCAAATCGACCATGCTTAACATTCTTGGCTGCCTCGACAAACCCTCTGCGGGCCACTACTACATTGACGGCATCGATATGAGCCAATGCAGCAAGGACGAGCTGTCAACCATCCGCAACCACAAGATAGGATTCGTGTTCCAGTCGTATAATCTGCTGCCGCGTACCACTGCCATAGAGCAGGTGGAACTGCCGCTACTATACAACAATGCAGTGTCGGCCAAAGAGCGTCTCGAACGAGCTGAGCACGCACTGGAGCAGGTAGGCATGGAGAACCGCAGGAACCACACTCCCAATCAGATGTCGGGTGGACAACAGCAGCGTATCGCTATCGCCCGCGCGTTGGTCAACGACCCCGTGATTCTGCTTGCCGACGAGGCCACCGGCAACCTAGACACCCGCACCTCCTACGAGATTATGAGCCTATTCCAGAAACTGAACGAGGAGGGCAAGACCATCGGGTTTGTGACGCACGAACCTGATATTGCCACTTTCACCAAACGGGTGGTAATGCTGCGCGACGGGCATGTGGTGAAGGATTATCCTGTTGACACGAAATCGGCCCAGGCCGCACTTGAGTCACTGCCCGCATCTGACGACTATTAAAATAATTTGCAAACATGAACATAGGCAATCTGCTGAAAATAGCATACAGTTCCATCATGCGCAACAAGACGCGCACACTGCTTACCATACTGGGTGTGGTGATTGGCATCTCGTCGGTGATAGCAATGGTGAGTCTGGGACAAAGTTCACAGAAGAACATTAACAACCAGGTATCGACCATGGGCACCAACATGATTATGGTGATGCGCGCCGACCAGCACAAGGGCGGCGTAAACATGGGTTCGGACAATACGCAGACACTTACCGTGAGCGATGCCGAGGCCATCAGGTCCCGCTGCAAATATGTGAGTATGGTCTCGCCAATGGTCTCAGCCAGTGGCCAGACCGTGCACGGCAACAACAACAGTGTGGGCTCCATTCAGGGCGGCAGTCCCGACATCTTAACCATTCGCAAATATGAGCTGTCGGAGGGCAGTATGTTTACTGATGAGGATGTGACCAAGAACGCCAAAGTGTGTGTGATAGGCAAGACGGTAGTCGACAATCTGTTTACCGATGGCGAGGACCCTCTAGGCAAGACCATCCGATTCAAACAGATACCGCTGAAGGTGATAGGGATTCTGGAGAGCAAGGGACAGAACCAGATGGGACAGGACCAGGACGACATCATCATAGCGCCTTACACCACAGTGCAAAAACGAATATTGGCACAGACCTATCTGCAAATGATATTCGCATCGGCCACTTCAGAGGCGGATGCTGATGCCGCCACGGAAGAAATCACCCAGGTGCTGCGTGAGAACCATAAGCTCAGCGACAGCCAGGACAATGACTTTGACGTGCGCACGCAGGCTGAGATGCTGAAGATGATGAACTCCATCAGCGGTTACCTCACCTATCTGCTGGCTGCCATTGCTTCCATCTCACTGATTGTGGGTGGCATCGGCATCATGAACATCATGTATGTGACGGTGACCGAGCGCACCAAGGAGATTGGACTGCGAATGGCCATCGGAGCACATTCGAGAGACATTCTGTTGCAGTTCCTCATTGAGAGTGCCATTCTCAGCCTGATAGGCGGCTTGATAGGCATCATTCTCGGTCTAGGCATATCGTATGCAGGCTCCACACTGCTCAACTGGCCTTTTGTGGTGAGCATTCCGGCCATTGCGGCCTCGTTTGTGGTGTGTGCTGCCACAGGTATCTTTTTTGGGTGGTATCCTGCCAAAAAGGCGGCCTCACTCGACCCTATCACAGCTTTACACTACGAATAAAAAGGGAGACGGAAATCCTATTCAAAAAAATCAAGATTCCAAAAGCAGCCATTCCCACACAGGCATGATTTTAATTTTATGTCCATCTTTCAAAACAGGTTCACGGGCTTCGTTATAAGTAAGAAGATACAGATTTTCACAATGTGTTCCTTTTGCTCCAGCAATACACCCGTTTATCTCCCTGTTGTAAGTCTTGGGTGAAGATATGTCATACGACACCTGATATGCCGCGATTGTCTGGTTACCGTCACAAACCACAAAATCACACTCCGAACGCGGTACGGCGTGGTAGTACACATCTTGTCTGGCATATTTTGTACGTCGCTTCAATTCAAGATAAACAATCGTCTCCAGACGGAATCCCATATTATCACCAGAAAAAGCATCTTTCCTTTGATTCATAAAAGCCACATCTATGGCGTAGTATTTAGCATTCCGAACCCGTTGACGGCTTTTGGCAGAATACTTGCTCAGCGTGGATATCAGATAGGTTTGTTCCAAATATGAAAGATAGTTGCCCAGCGTATGCGAGGAACTGATATTGAACAAATTCTGCAATGTATCTTTCACAATTATAGACGGAGCCTCATTCAGCAAATGATTAGTCAAGTGCATCAACGTATCTACATACTTTACATTGAAACGCTTTTTGATGTCTTGTTTAATAATGTCTTCAAGCAACGAATCGATATAGCTTTTAGAATCTTTTTCATTCATCAGCTCAGGAAAACCACCCTGTTTCATATATTTATCGAAAGCCGATGCCAGGAATCCACGATTTTTGGTAGTCAGCGGGGAAGTGGGTACTTTCTCATAAGAACAAAAATCTGCGAAAGAGAAAGGGAGAAGTTCTATCTGATGATGTCTACCAGTCAAATGAGAGGCCAATTCTCCACTCAGCAGTTTTGAATTACTGCCAGTCAACACTATGTGCATTTTATTGCGCAACATCCTATTGACAAACAGATGCCAGCCATTCACATTCTGGACCTCATCGAGCAGTAGATGCGTAAAATCGCCATATATCTTGTATAGTACCTCCAAAATAGGGTCCATATCATCAACAGATATGTCAAGTAAACGTTCATCATCGAAATTCACATAGGCATACCTCACTTTCGCCCTTTCGAGAGCGTTTATACACAATGTGGACTTTCCACTACGACGGACCCCAATTACCACTTGGGCCAGATTGCTGTTCAGATCTATCAACGTTTCCTCTTTACGTAGGCAATAGTTTCCTGTTCTGAATACATTCAATTCTTCCTGCTGGTCAAGAACAATTCTTTCTAACTTACTGTGCTCCATACTTGTTTATTATTCCTTTTTGGAGACAAAAATACACAAAAAATCAGTATTACTGCTGATAAAAGATCGGAAGAGCG
>CALMUD010000258.1 GCA_937872735.1 uncultured Bacteroidales bacterium | reverse complement strand
CCGCATCTGCGGCTCCTGTGGACATGGCGGCAGGCTTTGAGGTCCCTGCAGTGATAGAGAATGGTGATACCATTCCCCTATACACGTTGCCGGTTGTCACTGTCTTTCCAGACCCGTCGCTGGTTTACACCGATGGCCGCAAACGCCAGATATTCTGGCGTATAGTGCGTGATGTGAAAAAGACCTATCCTTATGCCCGTATGATTGCGGCAGAGGTCAATAAAGTAGATGCGTCCACGCGGGGAATGTCAGAATCGCAGCGCAAGGCTTATATGAAAAAACATGAAAATGACCTGGTGGATAAGTTCAAGCCGCAATTGCGTACATTGACTTTCCGTCAGGGAAAGATGCTTATCAAACTGGTTGACAGAGAGTGCAACAAAACCTCGTATGACCTTATCAAGGAGTATAGGGGTTCGTTCCGTGCCTTTTTCTGGCAGGGCTTTGCCCGTTTGTTGGGTGCCGACCTCAATTCATCTTATGATAAGGATGAAAATCAGGTGATAGAAACAGTGATTGAAATGGTGGAGGCTGGTCGTCTTTAGTTCTTAATAATCATGCGAGTTTTTAAATTGTTTATTTTGTTTATGGTTGTTGTCCTGTCCGCCTCATGTGTGCAGGAAAAATCGTATGACTGTGTGTGTCTGAAAAAGGATGGAACACAGTATCAAGTTCCTGATGCAGATGAAGATTGCGCCGATATGAATACTTCAGAGTTGACATGTACTGAAGATGAGTAAAGAACGGCTGTTTTATGGGTGCAGGGTACTGGTAGGACTCTTCTTCATAGTTTCGGCCGTACTCAAGTTCTTTTCCATAGATGCTTTTGAACTCTATGTGTTTGGATTGGAAATTTTCAGTCTGAACGTATCTTTCTTTTTTGTCCGTTTGCTGCTTGCCTTCGAATTTTCGATGGGTGTGGCCCTCCTTTCCAATCAGTATCGCCGTTTGGTCGATTTTTTGGCCTATGGTGTTTTGGCGGTATTTTCTGTTTTCCTGATTGTTCAGATTGCCAATGGTTATTCGGGCAACTGCCAGTGTATGGGCGACAGTATTGATGTTCCGCCTGCTACCTCCTTGCTGAAGAATATCATTTTGGCATTGCTTCTCTTTGCCTCCTCCAGGGGATGCCGTTTCAGTTTGAAGTATGCCCAATGGTGGTTGCCATTGCAGGTGGTGGCTGTCATCGCTTTTATCTTCATTATCTCACCTCCCGATACTTTTGCGCGTGAACGCAAAATGGATGTGCACAAGGATGGTCTCGAAAGATTTGTGGCTCAAAATCAGCAGATACAGCAGGCTTTCAAGCGTCAACCCACAGTCATGCTTTGCCTTTTCAGCACCACTTGCCATATTTGTCAGTTCTCGGCAAAAAAAATGCAACTGTTGGCTGACAAATATAAAGTTCCCCACGACTGTATTTTTGAGATATTTGTGGGGTCGGACGTCCAGCGCCGCAAGTTCTATACAAAATCACATTCCCAGCAATATCCGTTCGTATTGCTTTCTCCCGAAGCATTTTGGTCCATGACGCGTGCAGTACCGGTTTTTGTCATTTACCGCAATGGCAAGATGACGGACCAGTTCAGTTACCGCACCCTCTCGGAGGAGCGGATAAAGGGTTTGGTGCCCGCCTCACCTCGCAAATAGCATGGCACCCCACAATGATACCGGTACATTGGGCGAGGCAACGGCGGCCGAATATTTGCAGCAGAAGGGTTATGAGGTGCTGCAACGCAATTGGCGGCCACCCAAGGGCCGGACAGAACTGGACATAGTGGCTGTCAAGGATGGAGTATTGGCTTTTGTTGAGGTCAAAACCCGCTCGTCAGTAGCGTGGGGAGAACCCATGGAGGCTGTCAATTATGCCAAAATACGTCACCTCACTGCTGCAGCCCAGCGTTATATGCGTCTGTTTAACGTGTCGGATATGCAAGTCCGTTTTGATATTATATCTGTTATTGTTTCCTCTTCCTCCAATGCCGTGATATCCGTTCATCATGTTGAAAATGCTTTCATGCCCCCTCCCATTTATTATTGATTTGGTAGAAAAAATTCAGAAGGTTGTTGATAAATATTCTGTTTTTGTTAAATCAGTCCTCTTTGTTTTGATAATAATTTATATATTTACTAAGTGTAAAATCTGAATTTTGAAGGTTTAGCACAGAAGTTGTATACCAGTGTTGAAATAAAAGAGAAGAAAGCATGAAAAAGTTGATATATGTCCTATTGGCCAGTTGTCTGCCCTTGTTGGCGACGGCAGTCCCTATCACCAGTGAACAGGCGTCTGTCATAGCCGCGCGTCATTTCGGAGCCTCCACGTCATCGGCATTGCGGTCAGCTGTGGCGCCGCAGTTGGCCTACACCGCCTATGATGCCGATTCGGTGCCTGCCCTCTACGTTTACAATCAGGGTAGTGGCCAAGGCTTTGTGGTGGTGTCGGGTGATGATGCCTCTGCCAATTCAGTAGTAGGTTACACCGATAGTGGTACCTTTGATGCCACCTCCATTCCCGATGGACTTCAGTTCTGGCTGGCAGGCTGCAAACAGGGCATTGCCCAGTTGCGGGCTACTACCACCACCTCCTCCTCTTCCACCGCATCGTTGCGCAGTACTTCTGCCTCCTATACGGCAGTAAGTCCCCTATTGAAAACCCAATGGAACCAGCTGGAACCCTACAATTATCTGACACCAATACTATCGTTGAGCGATGGGTCGAAGGTGCACGCTCCCACGGGGTGTGTAGCCACCGCCATTGCCCAGATTATGTATTATTATAGGTATCCTGCCGCACCAACAGAAGCGGTGCCCGATTATTCGGGCCTTGAAATGTCGGCCAAAGCAACAGCCGCACTGTCCGACTCTCTCAGGTGGAACGATATGCGGACTTCCTATTCGGGCAATGAGTCGGACAACTCCGCCTCGGCCTATGCAGTGTCGGCACTGATGGTACAGATAGGAATGTCGGTGAATATGGATTATGACACTTCTGGTTCAGGAGCCTATAACACCGGTATTCGTGACGCCATCATTTCTTATTTTGGTTACGACAGCCTGATGCAGCGAATGTCGCGTGCCGACTATCAGTTGGCGCAATGGCTGCAAATGCTGCATGGACAGCTGGAGCAGGCCCGGCCAGTGCTGTATGTGGGCTCCTCATCGGGTGGCGGCCATGCTTTTGTGCTCGATGGCTGCGATTCCAATGGATTGTTCCACATCAACTGGGGATGGGGTGGACAGTGTGACGGCTATTTTGACGTCACACTTTGCCAGACGGGTACCACCACTGGAACGGGGGCCAGCACCACCGATGACGGTTATGGACTCAATCAGGCGGCATTTCTTAATTTTATACCTAACGACAAAATAGACAATTCTGCACCTTCCACCTTTGACATAAGATTCTCTAATGGCGGATACAACAATTCCATTGCGGCCCGCAGGTCTGAGACAGGCGCTTTCAGTTCCATTACCTTCCATTATAGCATATTCAACGAGGAAGAAGGATTGGCCGGTGTGTTTGACGGATATTTGGGCTTTGGCTATTTTTCGGGTGACTCGTTGGTGGTGTTGTACCAGCAAACCACCGATACCCTTATTTTGGGGCAGGACACCTGCAAATGGTCGTTCAAGCCGAAACTCTATTTGCCCGCGGGTACCTACGATTTGGTGCCTCTCTATCGTCTGTATGGTGAGACACAGTGGC
>CALMUD010000257.1 GCA_937872735.1 uncultured Bacteroidales bacterium | reverse complement strand
AGTGACAACCGGCAACGTGTATAGGGGAATGGTATCACCATTCTCTATCACTGCCGGGACCTCAAAGCCTGACGCCATGTCCACAGGAGCCGCGGATGCGGATGCCACGATGGCGAAAAAGGCTAATATGAATAGTTTTACTGACTTAGTCATTTGCTAAAGATTTTAACAACAAAGATAGACAAAAGAAGATATTTTAAATAATCTTTTATCGGATTTTTACAGCCCGATGTGAAAATATTTACGTCTACAAAAAAATGGCAGGGCTACGCCTTTCGGCTTAACCCTGCCACTATCCATCTGAAGTTTTTTAATCTCTTCTATTTATTTATCACCTTGTCTACATGAAGATATCCGTTAATGACTGTCTGCACCATCAGCACCCCTTTAGGCAGCATAGGCAAAGAAATGACATTCAATCCATTTTCCACAGCCGTTTTCTGCTCAGTCAGCACCTGTCCCGATACATTCATCACGGTAATATTTGCCTCTCCCGACTTGCCGACATTCATATACAATGAATTATCACTCATCGAAATCCAGTTTTGGGAGGTAGCTGCTGAAACGCTGGAAGTACCAGTGGACGATTTTGCTTTCAGCACCAATGTCACCACACTCTTGGCTGGCATATCAATAGAATCTCCGTCCACATAGCTGCCTGCCAAATGACTCCACTCTGACAACGCAGGAGCTGTGCGTATGATGCTGCCCGTGTAAGTCATCGTTTGTCCATTGGCGCTCTTTGCAGGAAGCGACACCGCAACCTTGTGGTTGCTGCCTCCATTGACAAGAACGATGACATAGTTGCTGCCTGTTGAGTCAACAAAAGCGGACGAAACGACATCTGAATTGGAAGAGGACTCTCCGATGCAAGTCATACCAGGACGGACAAATTTGGAGAAATGGCGCAATCCGTGATAATCGCTGTAAACCACAAAACCCTGTTCAGTCTTCCATGACGATTTATCCCAAGGATTTTCTACACGCACGCAACCTTCGGTCTGCGACCCCCACAGAAGATTCCAGAAAAGATATCCGTTGACACGGTTATAATTGAAGGCATTTGACATGATCCAGGCCGCATACACAGCATCCTTTGTCTCAGCATCGTGCATGGAGCAATTCTCCGTCATGAACATCGGCTTCTTTCCATAATAGCTATCGGCAATTCCCTTCATGGCCGATTCAAAATCGTTGGGATAATAATAGCGGTTCGTCTCTGAGTGGGTCTGAACTCCGCTATGATAATAGTGGAAGCACAGACCATCAAGCATTGAGGTATCCGTCTCTGCAGAGGTGAGATACTTCTGCAAATCATTCCAACCAATACCCAGTGGCTCTGCTCCCAGTATATATGGACGACGATCCATGCCCTTCAGTTGCTTGTAAACGGCAGACAGAGCCTTGCCATAAGAGGCAACAGAATCGGTCTCGGTTGGATTGAAGAGTGTAGCCTCATACGTTGCGTCCATATCGGGCTCATTCTGTATGCTGATATAGTCAGGATAAATACCGGCTGCATGATAGTGATTCAGCGAAGCCTTCCACCACTGACCGAACTTGTCATAGACGAATCCATTGGAATCCTGAAGCAAAGAGGCCTTGATGCCTCCGTTGGTACCCTTGACCGAAGCGTTGGCCTTCAGACTGGCAGGGGCCGACCATGAAGACATTTCGATAAAGAAATTCTTGCCCAGACGGGACTTGGCTGCTGCCACTATCTCGGAATCGTTGGCTAAACTTGCGGTGGTATCCTGCGCCCAGTTGCCAAGGCGAAGAGCTGACAAACCTAACCCAGAGAAAATGGTATCAAACACTGCCGCCTTATTAGGATGGGCAACAAACCAGTTTTGGTAATACACGATACCGCCTCCTATCCCCTTTATCTGCTGATACTTGGCTGTGGGGTCAACAGATACCGTCACTGGCGAATAGGAAGAAGTCGAAACCTTGGATGACAACTATGATTTAATTGTAAA
>CALMUD010000256.1 GCA_937872735.1 uncultured Bacteroidales bacterium | reverse complement strand
TTTGAGGAAAAACGAAGAATGGGCTTGCCTTTTTCTTCAATAAGGCAAAAAAATAACACATCTGCAAACACCCCCTTTCTAGAATCTGCCTCTTTTCCTATTCTTCTCCCCCCCAAAAAAGAACAAGGCGGTAAAATTACTTTTACCGCCTTATTCTTATCAGAGCCGATAGCAAGGTTCGAACTTGTGACCTACGCATTACGAATGCGTCGCTCTACCAGCTGAGCTATATCGGCTTATTGCGCTGCAAAAGTAACCTATTTTTGTCAAATAGCAAAAATTAAAAGCGGAAAATACAACAGAGATCGCACTTTTAATTTATTCCGAAGGCCCCGATTTGGACTTACGCAAACGACATTGGTCACAAATGCCCTTGACCAGTACCTCACACTCGTTCTGCAAGAAGCCTGGAGGCAAAGAGACAATGTTGGAGGTGTTCTCGTCGAGACAAATCACCCGGCCACAACACTCGCAGAAAAAGTGGACATGACTCCCCTTCTGACCCACACTGAGGGCATACTTCACCGCGATGTTGTCAACCGTGATGCGGTGAACAATATCCGCCTTGATAAGCGTCTGCAAGGTACGGTAAAGGGTAATGCGGTCACAATCGGCAGGAGCCGCCTCCCTGATTTCGTTCTCGGTGAGCGGCTCGCTACTGCGCTGCAGCACCTCCATGATGGCCAGACGCTGCTCTGTCTTTTTCAGACCATTCAACCTTAATATATCGGAAACATCCATTTTGTCAAACCCCTCCTTTCACTACATAACAAAGTACAACAACCCGCCACCGACAGCAAGACACAGCTTACATCTCGCTTGCCTTCATCTTCTCGGCATTCTCAGCCACAATCAGATGATCGATACAATCCTGGATGTCGCCATCCATAAAGGCTGACAGATTGTAGATGGTATAATTGATGCGATGGTCGGTGATGCGGCCCTGCGGATAATTGTAAGTGCGAATCTTGGCCGAGCGGTCTCCCGTGCTGACCATCGTCTTGCGGCGGCTGGCAATGTCGTCAACATACTTCTGGTGCTCACGGTCGTAGATGTAGGAACGCAGACGAGTGAGGGCCCGTTCCTTATTTTTAGGCTGATCTCGCGTCTCGGTACACTCAATCAGGATTTCCTCCGTCTGCCCAGAGATTGGGCTCTTCCAAGGATAACGGAGACGGACTCCCGACTCCACCTTGTTCACGTTCTGTCCACCGGCACCCCCCGACCGAAAAGTGTCCCACTTGATAAGCCCCTCGTTAATATCCACATCAAACGGCTGCGCCTCTGGCAGCACAGCCACTGAGGCTGCCGAAGTGTGCACACGGCCCTGCGTCTCAGTGACGGGTACACGCTGCACCCGATGCACCCCCGACTCATACTTCAGCGTGCCATACACCCTGTCGCCCGTAACGGTAAATACAATCTCCTTGAATCCGCCAGCCGTACCCTCGTTCATGCTGCTCACCGATACCGCCCAGCCTTTCAGCTCACAGTATTTGGTATACATGCGGAAGAGGTCACCGGCAAAGATGGCCGCCTCGTCACCACCTGCACCGCCGCGAATCTCCATAATGGCATTACGTCCATCCTCAGGGTCATCAGGAATCAAGGCCAGTTTTATCTCCTCCTCCAGCGCTGGCACCTTGGGCTCCGCCTCGCTTAGCTCGGTCTTCGCCATTTCTATCAGTTCGGCATCCTTTTCGTTGGCCAGCATCGATTTGGCCTCATCAATATTATTGAGCAACGTTTCGTACTCCTTTTTCAGTTTCACGATGCGCTCCAGGTCAGCATACTCCTTATTGAGCTTGACATAGCGCTTCATATCGGCTATGACGGCGGGGTCGGTGATGAGCGTGGTTATTTCCTTGAACTTGGCTTCCAAGTCGTTGAGTCGGTCTAATAATGATGTTTCTGCCATAAAAGAATGTTTTCAGATTGCAAAGATACTTAAAAACAGAGATATGTAAACCGCTTTCAGCCATTTACCTTCACACAAAAACGAACGGGCACAAAAAAAGAGAGACTCAGTTGGGAGTCTCTCTTTGTGTTCTGACTGATTGCATTACTTCGACAGCAGCAACTTGAGTCCTATACCGAAATCGCTCGTCACCGTAGGATAGGACGACGACACCTTAGGGGTGGAGGCGGTGCGGTCGTAGTAGAAACGGATGTTCAGGCGCGAACTGCAAACGTAGTCGGCAGAGAACTTGATGATGAATGAGGTGATACCATTGCTCAGCTGCGAATATTCGTCCTCAATCTTGCGGATGTAAGCATCCGTATTCTTGTACGACAAGTCAAGACGGAGATTGAGGTCATTCTTGATGTTCTTCTGCTTATTGTTGTTGAGATGCACAATGGCTCCGAAATCGTCGATGCGGTAGCCCGTACCGAACACGTACTCATCGCTGTACGACTCCACAATCTGCAAGGCCGACACATCCAGTCCATCCGTACGCGATTTCTTCAACTCAAACTTCAGCAACAGACTGTTGTTGAGCGTGGCATCCACACCAATGAGCGGCGAGAAGGACTCGCTGATGTTGGCGTTGTCAATGGTATATTCTGATGAGAAATAGCCATTGTCAAGTTCACTGGAGGTTCCTGCCACCTCGCCATAGTCACCACCCAGATGCGACCAGTCGGTGAGCGAGTTGTAGGAGTTGATATTGTAGGTACACTTGTAGGCATGGTCGATGTTGAGCGACTTGAGGTAAGGCTGCAAAGCACTGACACGCGAGAGCACATCCACCGTGACACGCCAGTTAGGCAGAATGGTCATTACCGAAGGCAGCAAATCTAATGGGGTGCCCGACACATCCATACCCGTATAGGCAGCATAGAAGGCTGGAACCAGCACATCAGAAGTATTGCTCGACAGCTTGTCCTGTATTTCACCCTCGTCGGTTATACCCGTCTGGGCAATGAAACGCGACTTGACGCGATTGCGCACCTCTGCACGATACTTGAGGAAGTTGTTGAACAAATCGGAATTGAGCGACTTGCCCTTGAAGGCGGTAGAGATGGCAATGGTGGTCTTGGAGTACGAGCCGCTGAATGTGTTGCTGTTATTATACATCAGATAATAATCGTCGGTGCGGGTCCGCATCCATGCAGCATTGAGGTCTATCTTGATACCCGGGAAAGGAATCAGCGATGACTTAATCTGGAACTCCTGCTCACGCGTCTTGATAATAGGACTGGTAATGAGGTCTGAATCCTCTATCAGCCAGCTCTTCTCCCGCGCCTTCTCTATGAAATCGGCGGTGTTGTAGAATCCGAATGTGAAATCATAACCTGGTGCCGACTGGTTTTGTCCCATGAATCCGCTACCTGGCACATAGCCCGATAACGTAAGCGCATCGGTCTGGCGATAGGAAGCCGAAATGTTGCGGACTGACATCAGTGCGCGTGAGGTGATTTCAACAGCATCGTCCACCCAGGTACGTTCCTTGACAATGCCAACAATCTTGAGCGAAAGGTTGGAAACGTCCTCATTACCCTTCAGCACAATCACATTAGGGTCAATCACCTTGTATTTTACAGGATAGCCCTTGCCATCCTTGTCGGTAAGGGTCACCTCCAGCTTGGTGGTGCCCAGACGGTGGCTGATACGGGTGTCGCCGTCCTTTTTCAGGCGGACATTCTTGCGCTCATATATCTTTGGCTTATCAGGCTCCTGCTGTTTATCCTTCTTCTTTTTGTCGGAATTTCTTCTTCGGTTATTGTTGGTGTTGTTGCCATACTTCTTGTTGATGGCCTTCAGATAAGGCGAGAAGTTGTAAAGCGACTCCATATTGAACCGGAGGTCACCACTCCACATCCGTTTGCTGACAGCAATGTTGCCCGTTTCCGAATTGGATTGACCCAGCACGGTCTCGGCTCCGCGGTCCCATGTATAGTCGGCCGAATACTGCGCATTGGCAGTCACCCAGTCAAAGTATGGCAACTTGTTGATAGGAATATTCCAAGAGGCCGAGAAACGCTGATAATACTCTATAGGAGTACCAAAATGCTTGATGCTGCTCCAGACAGTATCCTTCCAGCGTTCGTACCAATCCTCCTGACCCACATCACGCAGATAAGACTTATTGATAGGTATGTCGCGGTAATTGCCATCGGCATCCTTGATAACCTCATCGATAGAGGCATTCATCACCGATGAGAAGGTGAGCTTTACGTTGCGCGTAAGGTCATACTTGATGTCGGAGGTGCGTGACCAGGTGAAATCCTTGTCCCATGTGAGGTAAGGGAACGAGGTGTCCTTGACGTAGCTGACGGTAAGGTCTCGCGTCTGTATCTCGTTGTAGTAGCGCTTCATCGAAGTGCTGAGGGCTATCTGCGAAGGCAGATAGTTGAAATTGAATTCCCGTATCAGCCGCAAATAATTGGAACGGAGGAACTTGACTTTCTTGAATGGCTCCACCGGCTTAGGGTTGAGCGTATAGACATAATTGAACGTTCCATTATAGTTGCGGGTAATGTTATACTTGGTGTCTGGGTCCTTGTCAACCGTCTCGTCATAACCGAGCGAGAAAGAGAAGTTGGCTGGGTCGTAAGGCATCGGCTTGGGACTGGAGATGCCCACCCTGACATTCGACAGCGTATAGCTGCGGAAAGTGGAAGTGGTGAGCGCCAAATCGTTGATGGAATCCTTGGCATGCTGCGAAGTCTGATTGTCAAGGGTCTCATCAAGTGTCAAGTCTGAGTTCATAGGGTCATACTTCGGCTTGGATATGCTCTTGGTGAAAGTGTAGGTGAACGGAATATTCACCTTGGCCTTCTCTGGGAAGAGTTTGCCCAACTGCAAGGAAGCCGACAGATTGTACTCGTAATAGTCATCGGTACGGCGGTCTTCCACATTGTCCTCAATGTTGCCGAATCCAGCTGTCTCAATACGGCCACCCATCGAGAGGGAGCCGAGGTCAGAGAACACGACGCCCAGATTGGCCAGACCTGCCCAACCGCCTTCCTCATTAAATCCTACCATACGCATCTCATCTACCCAGACATCAGCGCTATGCACCTTGCTGTCCTCGTTGCGCACACCTATCATCATAGAAGAAATCTCGCCCAGCGAAGGAGTACCAATCACACTGATGATGTTGTTGCCATCCATCTCTGAATAGCGTTCGTTGATGTGTACCTCGCCTGCCGCCTTATGACGGTCACGCCGCAACTTCAGATTGGTGAGGGTGCTGAAGGCCACATCTATATTGTTGGCTGAAGGCCACACATCATCCCTGCTGGTAGCACCATCGGCAGTGATGGTCAGCGGTATCTGATATTCGTAATAATTCTCGGTAAAATCGGAGCCTAAACGGATGAACATATACAGATGATTGTCACCGACCGGCTCCTCGTTGAGGTGGTTCTCGGCATGGACAAACATCTTCAGACGCTTGTACTGGCGGGTATCAAGCGTAGTGGTCTTATAGACGGCCCGCGCCTGCTTGCTGCCCAAACTGTCAATCTGGAGAAGCATGGACTGCTCATTTTCCTGACGCACCTGTGTCTGGCTTGGGTCTATCTCACGAGAGATGCCTGGAGGCAGAACATAGTTGACTGGCAAGCGGTCGCCATCATCCTCAATATTGACAGCCGACAGCGAGATGGAACCCGAACCTGCATTATCAGCCACACCGTTGGTCGATTCAAACAGATTCTTGTTCTGGCCATACACGGTCCAATCGGTGCGCACCAGATTGAGGGCTCCGAATCGCAGATATGTGGTCGATGCGAAATCGGTCATATACATACGGACGAACCGGATGGACTGGAAGTTGGAGATGGAGCCTTCCTTGCGGTTGTACTCCTCAATAGGAATTTTGAACTGATACCAGTGTATCTTGGCAGATGAACCATTCTTCAGCGATACCGTCGACTCCACCATGTTGGCAATATGGTTGGTATTCCATTTGGTCTTGTCGGCAAAAACCGTCTTATCGATATTGACCACATACTCAAAATATTGCTCTTTCTCGTTCAGCGTATGGTCTCCATTGATATCCTCCACATCAGGCAATGTGGTGGAAGAGGAATAAGAACTGGACGAGCTGGACGAATTGCCCTGCAAACCATTGTAATATTTGTATCGGTCCAGAATGGACTTTTCCTCATCGTTGTAATCGCTACCCAGGAAGTGGTGGAAATCATCACCAGCAGGGTCATTAAGTGGCGAGAACACCTGACTGTTGAAGCGGGCATAACCTTCCGCATTCAGTTTGGCCTTGACTGCCGCCTCATATTTGCCATAAGAGGCCGAGAACGCCATCTCCTGGTCATCGTCCAGACCATTAAGACCGAGGTCCTGCTGCGACAGATTGTCGTTGTCGAAAGCATAGGTAATAGCCTGAATACGAGGCACACGGCCCCATATTGTAGTATCTACCACATTGGAGGTACCCGAAGTAGGCATACCATTTTCAAATGACATACGGCCATCCTTCAGCACATCTTCCGACACCTCACCGAGGTTGAATACCAACTTACCCGACGAAGTGTTCATATCGTCATACACAAATGGGTCCATCAACCAGAACTCGATATACTCCACATTCGATTTCTTGAAATCGGTATTGTCGAGTTTTCGCATCATACCACCCCAACGCGACTGTGGATCCGACAGCGTTCCATCGGCATTCATGCCACTCACATCAAGGTTGTATGGGCCTCTCTCTTTTGGATAGAAAGCGAGGTTGAGAGTTGGCAGAATGGTGGACTCCCCATAATAGGCCTCTTTGTTCTGATAAATCTCCTGTTCATGAACAAGACGGACAAAATGGTTGGATTGCTGCTCATTGTCGTTGCGAAGATGACGCGGGGTATCGGTGGTAGGATTGTTGAGCACCTGGTCGATATGGTACCAGGCAAACAGGGAGCGGTTGAGCCCATATCCCAAATTGCCGAGACTTGTATTGAGGCTGCTGCCCCAGAAACTGTCGGCCGAGCGGATGAGTTTATGTCCCACCGCAGTAGCGTCAGATATATAAGGTGTACTGGCCAGCATCCAGGCCGATGGGCTCATGATGTTGATAGCCGACTTGGTACCTTCAAAATCATCGATATAGGATACACCCTCGCCATTCTGATCCACTGCACTGGCATGTCCCGGAATCAGCTGGGCAAACTCGCCCGACAGCGCTATGGAAGATGGTGTGGTGGCATTGATGAGTGGCAATTTGTCTATCATATTGGTGAGCCACTGGCTTGGCGTGTTGTAGGCGGCATTCAGTCCCCAAATGGTGTTGGAGATTGGTTCCTCACCATACGACACTTTGGTGGTGAGCGGCTTCTCGTTGAGGTGCATCAGCGTACCGCCAAACGAGAAATGGTCGTTCAGGTCATACTCCAGATTGGTGCCAAGAAGTGTCTTGCGCTGGGTGTTGAAATAGGATTCACTCTCAAGCGACACATTGATTGGCGTGTTGGACGAGAGTGCGGCCTCGTCGAGTATGGTCACAACTCCCAGATTGTAATCGACCGTATAGCCCTCGTTCTCAACCAGGGTGCGGCCACCTGCTGTCACCTTGACAGACCCGCGCGGCACATTGGTGGCACCCAGACGGATTTGCGAACCAGAAGAGGACTGGAACTCACCCTTGAGCAGGAATTTGTTCTTCTCGGCATACTCCTTGGCTTCAACCTGCGTCTGTTCATACAATTCGTTATAGGCATACTCGGCTGCCAATTTCTGATCGGTAATTCTACTGACAAGACTGCTGCCAAAAGGCTCCACCGTTGGAAAATAGATACGTCCGTTGGTGGCATCCACTGTATAGCCGTCCACAAAGTCGAAATAGCCATCCGACACCGCTTTCTGACGGGAATTGAGACGGTCCAGCCCCATAACCTTCAGCAATGGGGTTTGCTTGATATTACTGATTGGCAGATATTTGAGATAAGTGGAAACCGAATCGTTGGAATAATAATATTCCACATCCAGTTTGAACTTGGTAGACGACACATTGTAGGCTGACAAGGAATAGACATTCTTCATCATGAGTTTCCACAATAGCGGATTGGATGGAGAATTGGAAGTACTCTTCAGCAACTTGACAAACAGAGAGGAGCTGGTAGAATCAGAAGATATACGGTCGGTTGAAAATTCGCCCACCTTATAGGTCTTGCCCTTGTAGGTATATTGGAAGGCAACCGCCAGCACATCGCTGGCATTAAGGGTGCTCTTCAGTGAGACATAACCAAGATAAGGATTAAGGCGGTACTCGTCTGACGACAGCAGCCGGGCACTGTTCACCACTTCATAATCAACACCATTGTCAAGATATTTACCATTATACTGCAACATCGACAAATCGTTGGTACCATATTTGCGGATACCGGCATTTGCTGCCGAAGTCAAAGTTCCATAAAGGCTATTGACTGAGTTATAAGGATTCACCTTATCAGGATTGGAAGGGTCTTCACCCAACTGAGTGAAACCTATCACATTACGGGTGGTCTTGTCAGCCGAAGCCGATGAGTTGGTAACCCATATTTCCACCTTATTGATGACGACTCCCGAAGTAATGGTTGGAATGCGCTGCATCCACGCGTCATAATTATCGTGAAAGAACTGGGATAAAAAGAAATGGCGATTGGCCTCATAATCGGATGCCGATATTTCAAACTCGGTAGCCTGGGCTCCGCCCTTTGTCTTGATGGTCTTGCGTTCTGACTCCTGCTGGGCAGCAAGCGCCGAAACCTTAAGTTTGCCAAACTGCATGTCGGTGCGGACACCGAACAGGGCCGACGACCCCGTAATCAGCTGAGTGGAAAGCGGCATGGTAACATTGCCCGCCTCTACTTTCTTCACAATATTGTCTTCCTTTCCCTCATAAGAGAGGTTGATAAGCTGCTGGTCAAAATCGAAGGTGGCCTCCGTGTTGTAGTTCATGTTGAACTTGACACGATCACCCACACGGCCTGTGGCATTCAACTGTATCTTGGTATCGAAATCGAAAATGGTAGAGGTACGGTTGCGCTCCGATATGCTTGGATTGTCGCGCACGGTATGTTTCAAGCCAAAAGTAAGGTCAACGGAACCTTGGGTCTTGAGTTGCACACCACCAGGTCCAAACATCTTGTCGGCCGTATTGCCAAGGTCAATCTTCAAATCACTGACCGAATATTTGTTGCCATTGTCCACATTCTCATGATTCTTCTGCTGCCAATAATTGTTCATCGACTCCCGCAGATTCTCGTCGGCATACTCGCTCTGGTTGAGAACAAATGGGGTGGAAATATCCATATCACCCACCTTGGTAGTATAGATGTAATAGCCATTGTCGGGGTCATATTCCACCTCATGGCGCACATTGGCAGGGTCAGAAAGGTCGGCAGGCGATTTTGACTGCAAATCTTCATAGGTGACATATTCCTGTTTGTTGAGCGGGTAAATAAGATGACCCGTATCAGCTTTGACCGACGCCTCTGGGGCTGGCGTAGAAGAGACAGGCACTGGTGCCGGCAATGTGGACGGCTGGGGCAATGTCTGCGGCTGGAGGGCATTATCAGGTGCACCTCCATTGACACCCTCGTCAACGGCAAAAGCAGACACAACGGCTACCAACAGCCCCGCAAATGGAAGTATATATTTGTTCAGTTTTGTTTTCAAAACCAGAATATTTTTAACATTTTCAAATGACAGGAGAACACTCCAAGTCTAAAATAAAACGGCGAATAAGATAGTTTATTTCGTCACATAACATCTAAAGAAAGTACAAATCCCGATTTCACTTTTTGCCATTCTGGCGCAGCGATTCCTTTATCAGCTTGTCAAGCGGCATATCCGGCTGCTGGGCCAGCACAGCGTCTACCAACTTGGCAGCCTCTGGCTGAGGATAACCAAGAATGGAAAGAGCCTGAACGGCCTCGTCGCGAACCTCATTACGGGCTGATACCAATGGCAGCACACCGCTGCCGCCTTCGGGCTTCACCTTGTCTTTCAGGTCTATTATAAGCCGCTGGGCGGTTTTCAGACCGATACCCTTCACCTTCTTGATGGCATTGACATCGCCGCTGGCTATTACCTGCTGCAACTCCTGCACCGAGAAAGAGGACAGAATGACCCCGGCCGTATTGGCCCCGACACCCGACACTGACACCAGCTGACGAAACAAGGCTCGCTCTGACAAATCGGAAAAGCCAAACAGGGTGAACGCATCCTCCCTGATAACCTCCTCTATATAGAGTTTACCCGTCTTCTGACCTTCAAGTGCAGAGTAGGTGTTCAAAGATATATGAAGCAGATAGCCCACCGAATTGGCCTCTATCACGGCACTGGTCGGCGTCAGCTCTGCTATTTCTCCTTTGATATATTCGTACATGATTTTTTGAAATTACACCAAATCAAGGGGTAAAGATACAAAAAACCATAGGCATACGAAAATTTAGAACGATTATTAACAGTTAAGAACATAGCCACCGCAACTTTTACCATAAACACTTTCATTTACTCTTAAAAATAGCGAAATTTGCGTAAAAGGAATATTTTTCCGATTCTTTCCACAAGCGGAAAGAATTAGAATAAAAAAAGTAAAGATACAATGATGAAAAATAGGAGGAACTGGATAGTTCCGACAGGCACAGAGCCCACCGAGATGGATAAAAAGGTGATGCACTTCCAGAATTGTGGTTGCCTGGTACCCAGAAGACAACTGATACTTACACCTGAACAGATTGAAGGCATACGGCTGAGTGGTGTCATAAATTCAGGTGTGCTCGACGAGGTGGCCAAACAGATTCATGCAGGCATGACCACCGCCGAAATTGACCAGATAGTATTCAACTACACCACCGCGCACGGCGCCATACCTGCCGACCTCAATTACGAAGGTTTTCCTAAGAGTGTCTGCACCTCTATCAATGAGGTGGTATGTCACGGAATCCCCAGCGAGAAAGAAATACTGAAGGATGGTGACATCATCAATGTGGACGTATCTACCATACTGAACGGATACTACAGCGATGCCTCCCGTATGTTCATCATTGGTCAGACTTCTCCTGAAAAAGAGAAACTGGTACGCGTCACTAAAGAGTGCCTTGACCTGGGGGCAGAGGCCGCCAAACCTTACGGATTTGTTGGCGACATTGGCAACGCCATTCAAAAACATGCTGAGAATAACGGTTTCTCCGTGGTGCGCGACTACTGCGGACATGGGGTGGGTCTGAAATTCCATGATGACCCAGAGGTGGTACACTACGGACGCAAAGGCACTGGTATGCTGCTGGTTCCTGGCATGGTGTTCACCATCGAGCCTATGATTAACATGGGCACCTACAAATTATTCATTGACCGGGCCAATGGATGGACATCCTACACTCAGGATAGACTGCCCAGCGCACAATGGGAACATACCTATGTAATGACCGACAATGGACTGGAGATTCTGACTGAATAATACCTGACCATTTTTAGAAAACATAGTAGCCTGCAAAAGAGGGAAACCAGTTTGCAGGCTTTTTTTATAGACATTTGGCAACAAAATATTCCGATAGGACGCATTATGAGGCTTCATAATTTTATAAGAAAACAAATAATTGCTACTTTTAGGGAATTGAAACAAGATACTGAAAATATGAAACGCGTTCTGACAATAGCTCTGACGGCCATCTGTACCAGCGCTGCTTTAGGGCAGACCATGACTGACATCAACCCATTATACAGCAAAGTGGACTCCAAATACATGAGCCTACTTCTACGCGAGAGTCCGCAATCGCTAAAAAAAATATACGGAAAATACAAGCTGGAAAAAGTCAACAGCAAAGACACCGTATGGGTGGCACCTCTCACCAAAGACCTATACGGCAAAATGCTGAACTCGATGCACTGGCCAGTGGTAACTGCCGAACTGGATATGAAAATGCCTTCAATCGTTCCAGCACAGACCTCCATAAGCATCCCAGCCGAAACAGATACAAGCACTGCTAATGCTGACTCTGCTGCCACTGATTCAGCAAAAATGGCGGCAACAAAAATTGACAGCTCGCTATTCTGCAACGCTAATTCAGTTGTGTTCAAAATGGTGAGAGTGACAAAGAATGCCGACAAACACAAAACTTTCCTGATAGGAGAAACGGAGGTTACCCAAGGATTGTGGATTGCCGTGATGTACTCCAATCCGAGCGAATGGACAGATGTGGCATCGGGATGGCCCTGCTACAACCGACCCGTCGAAAACATAAACTGGAAAGAAGCCAACACTTTTATAGAGAAACTCAACAAAATGACGGGCCGAAAATTCAGACTCCCTACTGCCAAGGAGTGGGAACTGGCAGCCAATGGCGGAGAGAATGGCAACAAGCACAAATGGGCTGGCAGCGATACCACCGACCTGGTGGCCTGGTATAAGCACAACTACATTGTAGGGGCCGGCACCCAAGAGGTGGGACAGAAAAGACCAAACAGCCTGGGCATATACGACATGAGCGGTAACGTGTGGGAAATGTGTGCTGATAACTTTTGGCGCAGGGGCATCACCTACTCTATCATAAAGGGTGGCTGTGCCAATGCCACTGCCAAGGAGTGCACCTCTAACTTCAGAAAAGTGGAGGCTACCGATACCCGCTCTCAATACATCGGATTCAGACTAGCCGAAGACGAGTAAAACAGATCGGAAGAGCACACGTCTGAACT
>CALMUD010000255.1 GCA_937872735.1 uncultured Bacteroidales bacterium | reverse complement strand
CCGATCTATTGTTAGAGATTTTAAAACGGACAATTTCCAACAAAAAAATGGGCTTTTTATAAGAGACAAACAAAAAAAGATTATTTTTGTGAAACAAGATTTAAAAAGAAGCTCTTTATAAACCCTTTAAATAGAAAAAACATGACTGAACTGAAACAAGTTTACCGTTGCACTGTATGCGGCAACATTGTAGAAGTGGTAAATGCCGCTGGTGGAACACTAAGCTGCTGCGACCAACCCATGAAGTTGATGAAAGAGAACAGCCAAGACGGCGCACTCGAGAAACACGTACCCGTCATTGAAAAGATAGATGGCGGTTACAAAGTAAAAGTCGGTGAGGTGGAACATCCTATGCTGCCTGAACACCACATACTGTGGATTGAATTGGTAACCGAAAACCAGATTCTGCGCAAATATTTGAACGCAGGCGAAAAACCGGAAGCCATATTCATGACTGACGCCACCAATGTATATGCCCGTGAATATTGTAATCTGCACGGACTCTGGAAATCAAAATAAGCTATTCAAACACAATAAAAAGCTCCCCGAATGTAATTCTACTTTCGGGGAGTTTTTATTTTCTGATTCATCGATACCTCCAAATTTTCCTACAATAGGTCCTTGCCTAACTGCTTGAAAAAATCCCATATTACAATGCCTGTGGTAATGGAGACATTAAGCGAGTGCTTGGTTCCGAACTGGGGCAACTCAAGACAACCATCACTGATGTCAACCACTTCTTGCTGAACCCCTTTCACCTCATTGCCCATTACCACCGCGTACTTGCGGGTCGGGTCAAGTTTCAGGTTTTGCAACTTGTCACTCCCTTCCACCTGTTCCACTGAATAGACAAAATAGCCAGCCTGCCGTAATTGTCTGACCACCTCTACCGTAGAATCGGAAGCCTCCCAATCCACAGAAAATTCGGCGCCGATAGCCGTCTTGTGTATCTCCGGATTGGGTGGGGTTCCCGTTACTCCACACAGCCATATCTTTTCCACTCTGAAAGCATCCGACGTGCGGAATACTGAGCCTACATTATAGAGACTACGCACATTATCGAGCACCACCACCAGCGGAATTTTCTTAGTTTGTTTAAACTCTTCTGTGGTGATACGATTCAGTTCTGTTATTGTCAGTTTTCTCATTATCCAAAAATTTCAAAAAAATCAGTTTTGCTTGACTATCCATTGGCGAGCCGTTTCTATGATGGAATCCTCATTATCCAGATAGGCTTTCTGAACATCCAGACTGGCCTGAATATCCGGCTGAATGCCCCACTCTGTGCAGACTTTCTCAGCATCGTAATAGATGGCCGATGAAAAACGGAGAAACCATCCACAAGGCAATTCATTGCTGATGGGCAAACCACTTCCGCCTCCCGTCACATCTCCTATCAGTTTCACTTGCGGCAGCACCTTCATAGTCTGCGCAAAATTGTTGGCGGCACTGAATACATCACGGTTAGTGAGCACAGCCACTGGTTTGTCAAGATATTTGGTTCCTCCGCTGGGTTCCAGATAGAGTGCCTGCAAATCGGACAAGGCAGAATGGCCCTTTCCGGTCTTCCGCTGCCAATAACCTGACAATAGCTTGGTAGAAGTGAATCGGCCAGCTATTTGGTCAACATAACTTATATATCCGCCGCCGTTCCCCCTTATATCGATAATCAGACCCTTGGTGTTTCTGAAATAGCTGAGAACCTGACTCAGATTATCTTCTGAAAAACCATCAGAGAAACTGCCATAATAGATATAGCCAATATTGTCACCCAGCAATTTATAGCTGAGGCCTCCCGCCTTGCGGTAGTTTCTGCCAAGGTAGCGGTCACTGTATATCACATTGCTGATAAAGTTGTCCTTGTAGCTTCCCTGTATATCATATCGCGAAACGTCAAACGACGAAATCAGATTGACATGTCCATCCTTCAGTTCATTCAGCATATCGCCAAATGTATAGAACAGTTCTTCCATCGACTTGCAGCGATGGGCTTTGGCCAGGTAATAATCATGAGCATAGTTCCAATCCATGATGCTGTCCTTTTTCATGTCAAAAAAGCAATAACGCTCATCAACCGTTTTCCAAAGGATTTCGAAATTGTTGTCTATGTCGTTATCCACCTCTAAATCGTCATCACAACCATTGAGGAGAAAGACAGGCAAAATAGCCAGACTTGCTAATATTAATGTTTTGAATCGTTCCATTCTGTTGGATAAATATAATTGGACGGGATGTTCTGCTTTCCTTTGAAAGTATAGAATTTTTTGACAATACCAACTTGAAAAGAAAGGTGCATATCACGCGTCTCCACCTTATTGACCGTCGTTACAGCACGCTCGGCCAAAAAGCCGAAACGGAAATTGGCAATACGACGCAACGGGATATCAACTGACAGGTCATTTCGCCATTGCCAGCGGTTTCCCCACCAAGTCCCCACCACATTGCCATCATAATCGTCAACATAAGCCATGTCATAATAGGTCTCTGTATATTTCGGAGAGAACATCACCCCCACAAACGGGGTGGCAAAATGATTGCGAAGGAAAAAAGAGAAACGGCCCAGATGAAGTCGATAGGACAGAATGGCTGACAGCCATAGGTTGGAATTGGCTATTGCGTCGACGGGGTTGTTTCCATTAATTAGCAGAGCCCGCGCTCCCAAATCAATATTGGTGAATGCTCCTGCTCGCAACAAGAATCCATGCGACAGATTGAAATGATAATGGGCACCATAAAATCCACGGACAAAAGCTTCGTACATGGTAGCATTTTTAGCTGGATTCTGGTCAATATCCGCATGCACCTCGGCACCCTCATAATTGGATATACGAGGATATTGTGCCGAATAGAACCGACTCTGTTCAAAGCCCAAGGCCAACGCATCTCCTTTATAGAGCAATGACGATAAATAGTCGTCATAATTGTGATGGTGTCCGGCACTGAACCATACCACCTTGTCGGCCAAACGATAGGTCTCTGCAGCTTTGGGCTGCATCTGTTGCATGGCAACGGCTATCACGGAGTCTTTGTCAGATACGCTATCGGCGCCCGACGTATGTTGCGCCCATCCCCAATGGCAGGACAGCAACAACAGTAGTACTATTAAAATTTGCTTTTTCATCAATCACAAAAATAAGCAAGAAAATGGAAGCTGACAAATGATTTATCCGAACGAAGGTCAAACATCAGTCAATGTGACAGGAGCGAATCTGTATATACGAAGTGCATTGAGCACCACCGACAGGCTACTGAACACCATGGCCGCGGCAGACACCATTGGAGATAGCGACACTCCCCATACTGAGAACACACCCGCAGCCACAGGTAACATACAACCATTGTAAAAGAAAGCCCAAAAAAGATTTTGGCGAATTATGCGCATAGAACAACGTCCCAGCCTTACAGCATCTGCCAGTCTGGAAATATTACCATTGAGAAGAACCATATCCGCACTATCCAAAGCGATGTCAGTGCCATGGGCCATTCCCACTCCCACATTGGCCTTGATAAGTGCTGGTGCGTCGTTCACCCCATCACCAGCCATCATCACCACTGCTCCAGCCTGCTGAAGTTTCTCTATGTATCGGGCCTTGTCAATGGGCAATACTCCTGCCACTACCGATGTTATTCCCGCCTTTTTGGCTATAACGGTGGCGGTATGTTCGTTGTCGCCAGTCAGCATCACCGCCTGCAAGTGTTTTTTACCCATCCATTGTATCATAGGCTTCACATCTGTACGCAACACATCTCCCACCCCGATTAAAGCCAATAAATGACCATCAGCCGCGACATACAACAGACTGAATCCATCAGCCGACAATTGAGAGGCTACCGAAGTGGCAGCAACTGGTTCTTCCATTCCATTCTGATTCATCCATTGCAAATTGCCTACCAGCACCTTGTGTCCACCCACTTCTGCCGATATGCCCAAGCCTGGGGTTGACAAAAAATCGGAAACAGCAATCAGCGGTACATGGGTGTGACGGGCATAATCCAGTATCGCCTTGGCCAACGGATGTTCCGAGCCCGATTCGGCCGAGGCAGCCATCGACAGCACATTCTGTTCTGTCTCATCTCCGAAACACGTCACCTGCATCACTTGCAAAAGCCCCTGCGTGAGGGTCCCCGTTTTGTCAAATACCATGGTATCAACACGTGACAATTCTTCTATTTTAGCAGCATTGCGCAGCAATACTCCCATACGGGCGCTCACGCCTGTCGCTACCATTATAGCCACAGGCGTGGCCAATCCGAGCGCACATGGGCAGGCCACCACCAGCACCGACACCAGATAACCCACAGCCACCGACAAATCGGCACCCAGCAACAGCCATACCACAAACGTGCACACCGCACACACAGCCACCACCCAAACAAAATAGCCACTCACCCTATCGGCCATACGGGCCACTGCCGGACGGCTGCCAGTTGCATCTACCACCATGCGCACAATGGACGATACCATGGAATCACGACCAACCCGCACCACCTTGTAACGGAGTATGCCCTCTCCATTAATGCTGCCAGCTATCACCTCATTACCAGTCTGTTTAACTATAGGAGCGCTCTCACCTGTAATGAACGACTCATCCACATGAGAATGTCCCGCTATCACTTTGCCATCGGTTGCAATCCGTTCTCCAGGATGGCATACCACTTCTTCATCCACCGATATTTCGTCAATCGGCACCTTATGTTCCTCATTCTCCCGCCATACCGTGGCCATGGCTGGAGTCAACTGCATAAAACCTTTGATAGCGTCCTTGGTTCGGTTCTTATGGCTATTCTCAAAATAATTACCCAACTGCACCAAAAAGAGCACCACGGAGGTGGAATCAAAATAAAGGTCGGGCAATGGAATGGAAGAACACAAAAATCGGATATAGGCTGACAGACTGAACAGATAGGAGGCCGCACACCCCATGGTCACCAGACTCTCCATGGTAGGTACCCGATACCAGAAACCCAGGACGCCACGACGCAGCAATCCACACCCCAGCAACAGACTGACGGACGACAGTATGACCAACAACAGACCATAGATAATGGGGGATAATACCGGAATGACCAATGGACGAGCCATTGACAAGCCTACCAGCAAGACGGACAAGACCCCCAGTGCAAACAGACGTGGACGCTCCAATTTCGATTGCAATTCCTCCATCTGGCCATGATCAACGCCAAGACTCTCGAAACCTATTTTGGCAACAAAATGCTCCACATCGGCCACAGTCAATTTATGGTCATCATACTCCACCTGCGCATTATTCATCAACAAATTCACACTGGCCATGGTAATGCCATCCTGCTTATTCAAGAATTTTTCCAAACTGCCAGAACAAGCACTGCAACTCATTCCTCCTATTTTCAACAATACTTTCTTCATTCTTTGCTTGTCTTTCACAAAGGTATAA
>CALMUD010000254.1 GCA_937872735.1 uncultured Bacteroidales bacterium | reverse complement strand
TCCCTACACGACGCTCTTCCGATCTCGATAAAAAATCTTTTTCTTTCATTCATGCCTCTTCAAGCGTTGGCATCACTATCAGCAGCAGCGAAACGGACTATTTTAAAAACAGATATGTAAAAGTGATGCGCATCACCAAGGATAAAGAAATAAATAAATATCTGAAGAAAAAAAAGGAAGAGGAAAAGAAAGAAAAAAAGAATCAGGAAAAAGAACAAAAGAATAAAACATCCGACAAAAACGAGAAAAGCATCATACCTGCCGATAATAATAACAGCAATACCAATGAAGGATTGAAAACACTGACAGGCAAAACCTATGTGGTGAAAGCGGGTGACACATTATACAACATAGCCCGACGTGCCGCCTGCTCCGTGGGAGACCTGCAGAAATGGAACAATCTGAAAAGCAACGGTCTGAGTGTCGGACAAAAACTGATAATAAGAGGTGATGAATAATACTCACCGCAAACAAATAGGAGAAAAAAAATGAAAACTGAAAAAATAAATAAAACGAATGCCGCCAGAATCCTCGACAAGGCAAAAATAAAATATGAATTGATTCCCTACCTGGTTGATGAGGTTGACCTGAGTGCCACACATGTAGCCAGTCAGTTGGGAGAACCAATAGAACGGGTATTTAAAACACTGGTGCTGAGCGGTGACAAAACAGGACCATTCGTATGCGTAATACCAGGAGAAGAGGCTGTGGACCTGAAATCCGCGGCTAAAATATCAGGCAACAAAAACTGTGACCTAATTCCCATGAAAGAATTGCTGGGACTGACTGGATACATCAGAGGTGGCTGTTCCCCTATAGGAATGAAGAAAAAGTTTCCGACTTATATCAACGACAGTGCTCTTAATCTGGACTTTATATATGTCAGTGCCGGAATTAGAGGACTCCAAATAAAAGCCGCTCCGAATGACTTGATAAAGGAATGTCAGATGACCGTATGTCACCTGATTGCCGACAATCAATAAAAGGATAGAATACATGTTTACGAGGTTCCGTCCTACAAGTCTAATTCGCTATCGATATAAATTATGCTCTGAAATAAAATTACAGACTGAATTGGGAAGAAAATAACGGACATCATGTCCATCGGATATTGCCTTACGAATAAACGATGAGGAGACCTCAATGATAGGAGCCTTGATACATTTCATATTACAAAAATCATCGGGAACAATATTGGAGGCCCCCAAACGAGGATATACCCAAATGTGGAAATTGCTCATTATCCACTCGTATTCTCTCCATTGACGGAATATATCAAGATTATCACCTCCCATTATCAGAATGAATTCGACATCAGGCTCCGATTGGACCAAATGACGTAGTGTGACACAAGTGTAAGAAGGTAAAGGCAGATGCAGCTCCACCTCATCAACCTTGAACTTGGAATACCCTTCAACAGCAATATTCAACATTTCCAGCCGCAGATTATCGGCCAGCAAATCATTTCTATGCTTCAACGGATTCTGAGGAGAAAGGACAAAACGCACCTCATCAACCCCACAATATTCCGCTATGTAGTTGCACAAAGCCAAATGACCTATGTGCACAGGATTGAATGACCCTAAAAAGAGAGCAACTTTTTTCATTAGAACATCAAGCAACAAAAAATACGTTTCGGCCGAACCTCAATAGCACGACGCAAAACGTATTTAAATATTTCAAAAAAATTATTTGCCAATAAAATTGCGCACCAAATCCAGCGTCTGAGTTTCAGCTGTAAGCAAATCATCATTCACCACAACCTTATCAAATTTCGGAGCAAACTCCAGTTCGGAAGCAGCCTTGTCGATACGGCTCTGTATAACATCAGGAGCATCTGTCGCCCTTCCCTCTAGCCGATGACGCAACTCCTCAATACTTGGAGGCTGGATAAATACGGACATTGCCTTATCACCATAAAAACGTTTCACGTTAAGTGCCCCCTTCACATCAACATCAAAAAGAGCCACCTTGCCATCGGAGGCAATACGTTCAACCTCACTTTTCAGCGTACCATAAAATTTATCATGGTAAACCTCCTCATACTCCAAAAAATCTCCAGCGGCAATTTTGCGTTTGAAATCTTCGGGCGAAAGAAAATAATATTCCTTTCCGTTAACCTCAGCACCGCGCGGTGCCCGACTGGTTGCTGAAATAGAGAACTCAAAAGTGCCAGGCAACTGCTGCATCAGATAATTGATGATAGTAGATTTGCCCGAGCCTGATGGTGCGGAAAAAATAACAACTTTAATATCTGCCATAGAATAAAATATCAAAAAAATCAGAGAGCATTCAACACTTGCTCCTTAATCTGTTCCAACTCATCCTTCATCTTTACCACAATTTTCTGCATCTCTGAATGGTTCGATTTGGATCCAAGAGTATTGATTTCACGCCCCATTTCCTGAGCTATGAACCCTAGTTTTTTACCCGTCGACTGTTCTGGAATGTTCATAGTTTCAATGAAATAACGCAGATGCTGGCGCAAACGGTTCTTTTCCTCATTTACATCCAGTTTTTCGATATAGTAAATCATTTCTTGCTCAAAGCGGTTCTTGTCATACTCCACCCCATTGAGTTTTTCCAGATCCTCACGAATGTGCGTCTTGATAATTTCCACACGCTCCTTCTCATAAGGGTCAATGGTATCTAGCAGTTTCCCAATGTTTTCAACTTTCTGCGTGAATACATTAAATAATGATACACCCTCCTTTTTACGATAATTGACAAGACCGTCAACTGCTTTCTTAAAAGCATCAAACACAGCCGTCCATTCAGCCTCATCTATTTCCTGAGCTTCGGTACGTATGGTATCTGGCATACGCACCAACAGACTCATCCAGTCATAATCAGCAGGTATTGTGAAACCAGCGGCGGCGGCGGCAGCTTTCACCTGGTCACAATAGGTCTTCATGACAGGCACATTGAACTGGGTGCAACTGTCCGCGCTGACTGACTCAACGTACACCAGCAAGTCAATCTTACCACGTTCAAGCGTTTTGGCAATATAATTGCGCATTTCGAGCTCTTTTTCCTTATAATAATTAGGAACACGAGTTGAAAGATCCAGTTGTTTACTGTTAAGGGACTTAATCTCGATAGTCACCTTTTTGTTATTTACTTCACAAATGGCTTTTCCAAACCCTGTCATTGATAAAATCATCGTCTCTACTTTTTTAAATTCAGATACAAAAGTAATTTTTAAATTTGGTATAAAAAAATAATGTACTTTTGTAAGTTTAAATAAAGATTAAAAAAGAAGGAGAAACCGAATAAAAATCACCTTCGGCAAAAGAAATAAAAAAATGGCAACGATTATCAACATTGAGACGTCCACATCAGTCTGCTCGGCCACTTTGGCCAAAGACGGTGAGATATTGTTAAACAAAGAGAACCATGAAGGCCAAAATCACTCGGTGGTACTGGGTCCTTTTGTAAAAGAGTTGAGCGAAGCAGCCGCAAGCCGTGGGCTTAAAGTGGATGCCGTGGCGGTAAGCTGTGGTCCTGGCTCATACACAGGTTTGAGAATTGGAGTGTCGACCGCCAAGGGATTATGCTATGGTTACGGAGCCCAGCTGATTTCAGTCAACACGTTACGACTGATGAGCAACCATGTGATAAGCAGCCAAAAAGTTGAGGACAACGCATGGCTCTGCCCTATGATAGATGCCCGACGCATGGAAGTATACACCGCTTTTTACAACACAAAATTGGAAGAAACAGTTGCCACCAAAGCTGACATCATAAAAGCAGATTCCTATACCGACATATACAAGGCGCACAAAGTGTATTGCTTCGGCAATGGCGCCAACAAGTGCAAAGAAACGCTGAAAAACAGCAATCTGGTTTATCTGGACGGAGTGGACCCACTGGCCAAAGATATGGTAGAATTGTCAGAAGCAGCATTTGCGCAACACAAATTCGAGGATGTGGCCTACTTCGAGCCTTTCTATCTCAAAGAATTTGTGGCTCTGCATCCACAAAACAAACTATTTTGATGGGCACTCCAACAAGAAGTGACAGCAAATAGTAAAATCACAAAAAAGCAAAACAAAAAGAGAAACTGAAAAATGGCAACAAAACCATCAATACCCAAAGGAACAAGAGACTTTGCGCCCATGGAAATGGCGCGCCGTAACTACATATTCGATACCATAAAAAGTGTATTCCGTCTGTACGGATTTCAGCAAATAGAAACTCCAGCCATGGAAAACCTCAGCACTCTGATGGGAAAATATGGAGACGAAGGAGACAAACTTCTATTTAAAATTTTAAATTCGGGTGATTTTCTTACCCACGCCAGCCAGGAATCTCTTGACAACCGTGACTCTATAAAATTGCTGCATGAAGTAGCCGAAAAAGGATTACGCTATGACCTTACCGTTCCTTTTGCCCGCTTTGTGGTAATGAATAAAGAAAGCCTCACGTTCCCTTTTAAAAGATTTCAGATTCAACCCGTATGGAGAGCAGACAAACCACAAAAAGGCAGATACCGCGAATTTTACCAATGTGACGTTGATGTGGTTGGCAGCGACTCTTTGCTAAATGAGGTGGAACTGCTCCAAATAGTTGACGACGTATACCATAAATTGGGCGTAAATGTGGTGGTGAAACTTAACAACCGCAAAATTCTGACTGGTATAGCTGAAGTGATGGGAGAAGCGGACAAGATAATAGACATAACGGTTGCCATAGACAAACTGGACAAAATTGGCATTGAAAACGTAAATGCCGAACTGGCCGAAAAAGGAATCAGCCAAGAGGCCATCGGCAAACTGCAACCCATCATTGCTATGAAAGGCACCAACCAAGAAAAGCTGGAGACTATCAGCAAAGTATTGGCCACTTCAGAAATCGGACTAAAAGGTGTAGAAGAGACTTCCACCATACTGAATTATGCTGAAGAATTGGGAATAAACACAGAAGTGGAACTGGACCTGACGCTAGCTCGTGGACTAAACTACTACACGGGTGCCATATTTGAAGTAAAGGCAAAAGACGTGGAAATTGGCAGCATAACAGGCGGCGGACGTTACGACAATTTGACTGGCGTATTTGGTGTGAGTGGATTGTCTGGCGTGGGCATTTCATTCGGAGCCGACCGAATCTACGATGTGCTGAATCAACTGAACCTGTACCCTGCCGAGATGTTGCAAGGAACGCAGGTTGTATTCACTACTTTCGGAGACAAAGAATTCAAGTTTGCTCTGCAATGTCTGAAAAAAGTCAGACAAGCAGGCATATCGGCCGAAATATATCCCGAACCAACCAAGATGAAGAAACAGATGAGCTATGCCAATGGCAAAGCTGTACCATTTGTTGCCATTGTTGGCGAAACCGAAGTGGAGGCTGGTAAGGTGATGCTGAAAAACATGACATCTGGCGAACAGAAATTAGTAAGCATTGACGAATTGACAACTACCCTGAAAAAGTAAAGAACCTCAGCAACAAAACATAAAAGCAAACAAAAGAAGTTGTATCCTTGATGGATGCAACTTTTTTTGTTTAAGCCAATCTGACCTAAAAAAAAAGAAAAAAAGGAAGAAGACACCCATTTAATGAATTTTATTATAAAAATTAGCTTTTTTTTTAGATGTTTTATTTAAATTTGAAACTTACAACCCTTGGCAGGGATTGCTATGCGCACACGCTTGGTCAATTTCCGATTTGGAAAAGGAGGGCATAAAGCCACAAAACCGAATACAAATCAGCCAAGAAAAGAAAAAAGGAATGAACAGAACGATTGTACATAAAATATTGACGGTCCTTATGGGATGGTGTCTGTTTGCATCAGCAAACGCCGCACATCCCGCCTTGAGTGGCGGTGACGGGACTGTCAGCAATCCATATCAGATATCGAAAGCTCAGGACTTGGTAGACCTGTCAACCTACGTCAACCAACAGATTGAGAGTGCAAACACCCTGACCTATTACACCATAACAGCCGACATTGACATGTCGGGAATTAACTTCACACCAATAGGAGACCTCAATACCCACATGATTTGCTGTTATATCAACGGCAATCATAAGAAGATAAGCAATTTGACCATAAGCGGGAAACACATCAACACCGGACTTATTGGTTGCGCCAATCTGAATTCGGTTTTCAAAAATATAGACCTGGAGAATATCAACTACTCCATTAACAGTAACGATATAATTATCGAGATTGGTGGCATTGTGGCCCGTGCTGCCACATTATGCACTTTCGATTCTTGCAACGTTAGCGGTCTGATAAAGATGAAGTCTTATTCTTCGGCTGATATCGGAGGTATTTGTGGATATGGATTAAACCGCCCTCAAATTTCCGATTGTATCAATCGGACTATTATCGATATCCCATTCGGTTATAATACCAAACCAGACACAACTTGCGGCATTGGAGGCATTGTTGGGCAAGTAAAAACAAAGGGAAACGTACTCAGATGCATCAACTACGGCAATGTGACGGGTCCACGGGAGATAGGTGGCATAGTCGGCAGCGCACAAACGTGTACCATAAAATATAACAATAACATCGGACATATAACAGGATACGAAACCAACATTGGAGGAATTGCAGGCGAAGGCGGTTCCTGCGCAATTGCCTATAACTGCAATGCTGGCAGCATAACCGTTCCGACCAATAATTTGACCGCCGAATCCAATACAAAATATATAGGGGGAATTGTTGGATATTACGCAGCCTCAACAACTAGTACTGCATATTATCCAATAGCCAACAACCTAAACACAGGCATGGTAAGCGGATGGAATAACGTAGGCGGAATCGGCGGAGAATTGGACGGTTACATTTACAACAACATGAATGGGGGTACCATTACTGATGGCGGATTCAGCGGATGCACAAGCGGCAGTCTGGCTGCTGGTTACAGAGCGACGGACATCGGCATGGACAGAGACATCAATCTATTCTACGACAAACAGATAAGTCCCCATTCTGACCCATTGGATGGCCAAGTAATGAAGGTGGATTTAAAAACACCTTTGATTTATAGGCTATATACCTACCAGACAACTGGCGACTCACTAAAAAGCAGAATGAATCAAGGCGTTGGCTCCTTTGAGGGAGGTCAACCTCTTCGCGACACCATACCCCACTGGTTTTACAACACGGAGAGCAAAACTTACCCATTACCCAACAATATTGATACCGACTTCGGATTGGTAGCCTCGGCAGTGATAAAACTGGACACAGCCGACAATGCCAACAACGTGAACCATCAATTCAAGATAATAACTGCCGACTATGACAAAGTGACGTTCAGCAGTGCATCGAAAGGGAAAAGATGCAGAATAAAAGCCAACAGTGTAGGACTGGCAGGACTGGGAAATGACACCATACTCATCAGCATCAACGGAATGACCCGACAAATACCGCTGGTGATAAATACGATAGACACTTTGATGTTTTCGGGAGGAAAAGGAACTGAAGACAATCCGTATGTGATAGCCAACCTCGACAACCTGAAAGAATTGAGAAAGCTGGTAAACAGTTACACGCTTGAAGAGGACAGCTCAAAGAACTGGAGTTACGACAAGTATTTTCTGCTATACAACAACATTGCAGAAAGTTTTAATGGCATTGTGGGGCTCTACGGCAGACAGAATCACTGTTTTCAAGGCCATTTTGACGGAAACGGAAAAACCATCACATTGGCAATTGACACTACCGCCAAGGGTGCCGCATTGTTTGCCATGGCAACAAGCGACAAATGCGAGATTCACGATTTGGAAGTAAAAGGTACCGTCAGAGGAGGAAATAACACGGCGGGCATCTGTGCCTACGCGAATAAGGTTAGAATTGACTCCTGTCTCAACAATGCCAACATCAGCAGCATTGGTGACACCGCTGGTGGCATCTGTGCCATCGCCATCGACGCAGAGTTTGCATCAGACGGCAACAATGGTTTTGTGGCATGTAATGGAATATCAGGAGGTCTGACTGGTTATGCTCAGAATTGCCAATACACCAATGCAGTGAACGGTGGCTCAGTTACAGCCAGACTCTACGCGGGCGGCATTTGTGGCAGCGGCAAAAGCAGCAGCATCACCACTGCGGTCAATTACGGATATGTGGGCCGCACCACACAAGAGATTGATGGCAGTCACATTGACGCCATCTGCGCCCAAAATAATGGCAGTTCCATTTCGGGCACCTATTTCAATCTGCAAATGACTGACATTCATGACTCTTTATACACGGTGCCAGGCATGACCGAAAATGATATGCTGAACTCAGCCTCTTTCAAATCCAGTTTGGGCAGAATGTGGAGCACGACATCTACAGCCGTCTATCCTACACCGACAGCACTGTCACAATTTACTTCAGGCTTGAAAATGCTGAACTATCCTCTCCAATTCAAGGGATACAATACCGCAAAAGATATTTGTTACGCATTCAACGTAATGACACCTGGATTCAAACCTGTGATAGAAGCTCAAGAAGGAAAATTCGGGGCTACCGATGAGGGTTTGGTCAATCCTATCAAGTTCGGTTATGATACACTGAAAGTAAGATACAATGAGTACGAGAAAATAGTACCGATATTCTCCAGCTACGGTTTTCTGTCTGGTGGTCTCGGAACCAAAGACTCACCATATCTGGTAAACAATGAGGGAGACCTGATTATGCTGGCCGTGGCTGTCAATTCAGATTACTATGCTGTCGACACCGTTCGCAACGCCAGTATACACAAGTATTTCAAACAGACAACCGACATAACATCCACCATCACCAATCAAATCGGTAACAGCCAACGGATACGTTACAATTTTAACGGCTATTACGATGGAGGCGGACACTCCATAGCCATATCCATAAAAGGGAACCATGGTGCGACTGGATTGTTCGGCGCGATAAGTCAACAAGGGTGGATTGCCAACCTTAGGGTAAACGGAAGTGTGAGTGGAACCGACTATACGGGGGGTATTTGCGGCATTTGCACCCAGCAAGCCAAGATAACAGCTTGCATCAATGCTGCAAAAATAAAAGGGAATAACTTTACGGGCGGAATCTGTGGTAGTGAGAAAAAAGCATCACAGATAAGTGATGTACTGAATATTGGCCAAATAGACGGCTCCGCCTATGTTGGCGGCATTACTGGAGAAACAGACTCCAGCGACTTGCGTAGAGCTATCAACACAGGTATAGTGACGGCATCTGGGTATGTCGGTGGTATTTGTGGTCAATACAAATGGAGCGGTCTATCGGGAATGTTGATTTATGATTGCATGAATCTGGGATATTTCAAAAATAATGTACAGCATTCTGGCGCATTGATAGGCTACAGAAGCAATACTGAAACAAATGTCCGCAACTTGATATATGACAACCAGCTTTGCCTGAATGGTGCTGTGGACGGTGCTGACGAGCAGGATTATTTTTATGGACTTTCTACAAAAGAAATTATAGGTAAAGCTCTTGCGGAACAGAAGGATGAGAATTGGACACTGAGTGACAACCACTATCCCGAGCTGACAGCCCTTGAAGGAAAGGAATCGGAGCTAGCTGCCTGCCCAGCACTGTTCGTCAACAGTGAAACATACGCCAATATCGGCAGCGAATTTACCGTTGTCAGCGACAACAAGGCAATAACATGGACATCCACCTCCAACCGATTGAGAATAAAGGATGACTCCGTTCTGTTTGTCAAAGCAGGAATTGATACACTGACCGCCACTATCAACGGATTCAGTAAACAGATTCCTATGTTTATTGTCAATGGTCTCTTTTCAGGAGGAAACGGAACAAAAGCGCACCCTTACAGAATAACTTGTAAAAAGGATATGGACGACTTGGCCGACTATGTCAACAGCAACCGACTGAGCCTGAGTTCAACCGACAACTGGAGCTACAACAAATACTTCTCTTTGGAGAACGACATTCCAGCCGACTCCTTGATAACCAACATTGTGGGTAAAACCAGTGAAAACGCAGATCAAAGTGCTTCATTCAGAGGCAACTTTGAAGGGAATGGCCACACAATGACTCTGGATATCAATGAGCCCAAAGGACACAACGTAGGACTGTTTGGATTGCTCGAAAACGGAGGCACAATCAACGCCTTGAAAGTAATGGGCAAAGTGACTGGCGAGGATTATGTAGGAGGAATTTGCGGATACAACAGCACCGGAAACATCAACAACTGTCAAAATGCAGCAACAGTAACAGGCTACTACTATACGGGAGGAATATGCGGATATAACAAAAGCACATTAACCAGCAACTCCAATGCAGGCAACATCACATCAGAAAACCGAGCTGGAGGAATTTGCGGAAACAATGAGGGAGAAAACGCTTCCATTACAGGTGCAGTGAACATTGGATCCGTCCAAGCCGAAATGTACGCAGGTGGTATCATTGGAAACTGTGACGGCAGCAACATCAGCGCCACACTGAATGCAGGAAAAGTGACCGCCGACCTGAATGTAGGGGGAATCATTGGAAAAAGCATAAGCTCAAAAATCAAAGAATGCGTCAATGTGGGAGAGATAAACCGTACCGCCTACAGCCACTACAGCCAACACTATCTCAGCGCTATCTGTGGCAACGATTCCACTTCAGTTATCAGTGAATCATATTACGACACCACACGATGCAACAGCTATGACGTGAGTGATAAAAGCCACAATTACCTGAAGGGCATGAGCACCTCAGACCTGACAAGTGCAGCATTTGCCAATACATTCAGCAGCAAACTG
>CALMUD010000253.1 GCA_937872735.1 uncultured Bacteroidales bacterium | reverse complement strand
ATTGACATGTCGTTTTTGTCTGTTCCGACAATGATTCCTTTTTTCGTAATATTATCATCGGAGTAGTTAGCTATATAACCACCTACCACAGGGGGCTGGGTGTTACCGTCGAAAATGATGGTAGTCACGCCTGTCCCTGAATTACTGCTCTTATTTATGGTCAGATGCAGCGTGACAATACTGTCACAACCATTTGCATTTTTTAAAGTGTCAGTATAGTTACCTGACTCGGTGATGCTTTTCCCGTTCCATGTGTAAATGTCGCAGGCAGATTCTGTCAGTGTGTCCCTATTTGTCTGGTTGATAGTTAAATGTAAGGTGACAGAGCTGTCGCATCCAGCGGCAGAGATGAAATGTTGCTCATAATCGCCGCTTTTGGTATAGGTGTTGTTGTTCCACTTGAACTCGATGCAGGCTGTCGCTCTAAACTCGGAGGTCTTAGCTTTGTTGATGGTCAGATACAGTGTGACAATGCTATCGCACCCGCTGGCATCAGTGAAGGTGTGAGTGTAGGTCCCGCTTGTGGTGTATGTTTTTCCGCCCCAAGTATACTGGTTGCAGTTAATGACTGTATCTTTGAATATGGGGTTCATAACTAGTCTCAGTCCATAGTAAACGTCAGTTCCGTCTACAGTGTAACCTCGGTCTGTGGTGCGCAGAATGGCATCGAATGTACCCCAATCTCCTCCTCTTAACGCATAGCAAGTGCCACTGGCAGGCCCTGTCGGATCGGTGCATGATGCACTGCTATAGGCTCCGTACCAATCTTTGCATAGTTCCCAAATATTTCCGCTCATGTCATAGAGACCCAGCTCGTTGGGTGAATAGGATGCCACTTCGCCTATATGCGTTGTCTGGGTACTGCGATACCCTCCATTGTCACCAATGTATGTGTAATTGATGTCGGCGGTCACGTCCGATAGGGTGTTGCTTCCTGCAAATATGTAGTTTTTACTTTTGCTTCCTCCTCGTGCGGCATATTCCCATTGAGCTTCTGTTGGCAAAGCAAAGTTGCAGCCAGTCAGGCTGTTTAGTTTGTTTATGAAGGTTTGGCAGTCGGACCAACTTTTTACCTCTACGGGATAATTGTCGTCACCTTTGTGATAAGAAGGATTGGCTCCCATTACGGCTTTCCATAAGGCTTGCGTCACTTCTGTCTGCCCTATCCAGTAACTTGATAAGGAAACATTGTGAACTGGTGCTTCATCGCTGGCTGCCAATGCACTGTAGTTGATTCTCCAGTTGTAGGTGTCTTGCGCACCCATATAAAAGTTTCCGCATGCTATTTTTGCCATTCGTAATCCAACTCCGTTGACATTGATGGTCTTGTAGGTTACTCCGTCTATAGAGGTTAGTGCTCCTATTTTTCCATCTGACTTGATGGTGAGATTTATTGTTACAGTACTGTCGCACCCCCTTATCGTATTAAAGGTATGGGTGTAAGTTCCGCCTTTGGTGTATGTTTTCCCTCCCCATGTATAGCTTCCATAGGCAGTAACGTTGCTTGTTATGTTATAGGTGGGGTTTATGGTCAAGTTCAGCGTAACGATGCTGTCTCCTCCACTATGTGCTGTGAAAGTGTGGGTGTAGGTTCCGCTTGTGGTGTGGTTCGTCCCGCCCCAGTTATAACTGCCACACGCTGTTACACTTTCCGTCGTGTATATAGTCTGATTGACATTGGTGCATACAAGGCGCAATCCAATGCAATTTCCGTCGCTGGAGGTAGTGTTGGGCACCCGGCGCGATACTCTACTGTTATAGTCTATGCCAAACCAACAGCCACCTCTCCATACTTTTTCCGACCCTGATGACGGGCCCGTGGGGTCGGTGGAACTTCCACTGGAATAGGTCCCGTACCAATCGTCGCACCATTCATACAGATTTCCGCTCATGTCGTATATGCCCAATTCGTTGCTTCTCAAGGTGGCAACCTCTTTGGATGAACCTGCTCTTGGTCCTGCAAATACTCCAGTAATGGCTGGTGTGTTAGGATTGTATACGACTCCATTATACCATGCCACTTGTTTTATATCGCTACTTCCCGAAAATTTGGTTCCGTTGCTTTGGTTTCCTCCTCGTGCAGCATATTCCCATTGTGCTTCGGTTGGTATTGCAAATTTCAATCCCGTTATGTTATTCAGTTTGCTGATGAATGTCTGGCACTTGTCCCATGTTACATTATCGACTGGATAATTGTCATTGCCTGTGTGACTGGATGGATTACTGCCCATTACGGCTTTCCATAAGGCTTGTGTCACTTCTGTCTTTCCTATCCAATAGCTGCTCATTGTCACTCTATGCACTGGACTTTCAACGCCATCTTCTGCGTACGAGTCGTAACCTGGCGATGATGCTGATTTGCTTTGAGCGCCCATATAGAAAGAGCCTCCGTCAACCAGTGCCATTTGAAAACTGACACCATTGGCTGAGATTGTCCGATATGTTGCTCCGAATGCGATCCCGACATTTCCAAAGAGTAGATTTGTTGTTACAAAAAGCAAAAAGGATATAATCTTTTTCATCATATAATGATTTGTGTTCTTTTCTTGTGAATTATAGTGGTAAAATGCCGTCGTACTAGTTTAGAGAGATATTTGTTGCCTTCTCTTTATCAGCATTATAAGTGTAATATTTTATCCATATAATTCATTTTGGTGTAAAATTATATCTTTTTATTGATTTTTACAAGTTTTAAGAGGCGTTTGTTATAAATATTATATGATATTTAAGCTAATTATGCAAACAGCCCTGGGCGAAATTTCGCTCAGGGCTGCTTTTTAATGTATGCGTGGAAAGATGTTCTTTATACTCCTTCCAGACTCTCTTTTATTGCGGTCAGCACTTGTTCCAGCACCTCGTCGGTGTGAACGGCCGATATGAAATTGCCTTCAAATTGTGATGGTGAGACATAGATGCCGCGTGCCAGCATATTGCGGAAATATTTGGCGAAACGTTCCTGATTGCTGCGTTTGGTATCCTCAAAATTTCTTACGGGATGGTCGTTGAAGAACATGGTGAACATGCTTCCCTCGTGGTTGAGTTGTATGCCTTTGCCTGCTATTATCTCTTCCAGACGGGTTGTGAAATTATTGCTCTTGCGTTCCAGATTGTCGTAGAATCCAGGTTGCTTCAGCTGTTTCAGCGTGGCAATGCCCGCAGCCATGGCTACAGGGTTGCCCGATAGGGTCCCAGCCTGATAGACGGGACCATCGGGTGCCAGCATGGCCATGATGTCGGCTCTTCCGCCAAAAGCCGCAGCAGGAAATCCTCCGCCTGCAATCTTGCCCACAGTGGTCATGTCAGGCTTGATGCCGAATCGCTCCTGAGCACCGCCGAAAGCTAGACGGAAACCGTTGATGACCTCGTCGAAGATGAGCAGTGCGCCATGTTTCAACGTCACTTCCCGAATTTTCTCCAAAAATCCTTTTTGAGGTATCACAACTCCCATATTGCAGGCTACGGGCTCCACTATTACGGCAGCCACTTCGTCACCATGCTGGCTGAAGAAATCTTCCAGCCGTTGAGGGTCATTGTAGGGCAGCGATACGGTGTGTTTGGTGAAGTCGGCAGGCACGCCGGCTGATGAGGCATTGGTGAGTTTTGCCACCGATGAGCCCGCTGATACCAGCAGATGGTCGGCATGACCATGGTAGCAGCCGTCGAATTTTACCAGCACATTGCGGCCGGTAAATCCGCGTGCCACACGTATGGCACTCATGGTTGCTTCGGTGCCGCTGTTGACGAAGCGCAGACGCTCCATGCTGGGGAACGCCTCGCGGACGCGTTCTCCCAGTTCGGTCTCCAGCAGGGTGGGAATGCCATAACTGCTGCCGTTGCTCACGGCCTCGATGGCTGCCTGGTTGACCAGCGGATTGCAATAGCCCAATATGAATACACCCCACGACATGCAGAAATCGATGTAAGGATTGTCGTCGATATCGGTGAGGTGGCAGCCTTCAGCCTTCTTGATAAAGAGAGGGGTGGTGCCGACACTCTTGAGTGCGCGCACGGGACTGTTCACACCGCACGCTATCACATTTTTGGCAGCCTCAAAGGCCGCAACTGATTTTACTCTGCCCATTTTTGCATATATTCTTTAGCGTAGTAGGTAATGATGTAGCGTGCGCCGGCGCGCTTGATGCCGATGAGACTCTCGAATGCGACTCTGCGCTCATCCAGAAATCCGGCTTGGGCGGCAGCCTTCAGCATGGCATATTCGCCACTGACCTGATAGGCCACCATCGGAATGTTGGGGAATCGCTCCACACCGCGGGCTATCATGTCTAGGTAAGGCATGGCGGGTTTCACCATGGTCCAGTCGGCGCCTTCCTCTATGTCGGCAGCTATCTCTTCCAATCCCTGGTCGTGGGTGCGGAAGTCCATCTGATAGGTCTTGCGGTCGCCAAACGAAGGGGTGCTGTCGGCTGCGTCGCGGAATGGCCCGTAAAAGGCCGAGGCATATTTGGCAGAGTAGGCCAGCACTTTGGTCTGTTGGTCCAGTCCCTCTTTTTTCAATCTGTTCTTGAGGGCCTCTATCTGTCCATCCATCATGGCCGATGGGGCTACCATGTCGGCTCCCGCTTTGGCGTGCTGATAGGCCATCTCGGCCAGTAACGGCAGTGTGCTGTCGTTGTCCACATCATTGTTGACCAGCAGTCCACAGTGGCCATGACTGGTGTACTCGCACAGACAAATGTCGGTGATGACGCACATTTTGGGACAGGCTGCCTTGATGGCTTTCACGGTGCGGGCCACCAGCGAGTCAGACGCATAGGCGGCACTGCCGCGCTCGTCTTTCACGCTGTTGTCCACTACGCCGAACAGCAGCACCTTGTTGATGCCAAGTGCCATTATCTCCTTCACATCGGCTACCAGGGTGTCGATGGAGTAGCGGTTGATGCCAGGCATGGTGGCTATGGGGGCGACTATGCCCTCGCCTTCGGTCACGAAGTAGGGATAGATGAAGTCATCGGCTTTCAGGTTCACGTCGGCATATTTGTCGCGCGTGGCTTGGTCCTTGCGGTATATTCTGAATCTTTTCATTTTGGTTGTATGTTTTTATTTGTCTGTATCTGATGTGCGGAAAGCCTTTACAAAGGCCTCGCGTGTGATGGGGCCGCGGGTCTCTACCTGCATGGTGGCCGGCATTGTGCCATACAGCTTGATGAAGTTGGTGATGGTGGAGGGGGAGGTGAATATGATGCGGTATATCTGATTGAGATCCACTTTTTGCGGATACTCTGGCATAACGTTCCGATAGGCGGTGACAGTAGTGACCTCGTGTCCTACTGATCGCAATCCGCCTGGCAGCAGGTCCATGCCCAGATTGGAGCGGGGAATGAGTATCCGCTGATGAGGCAGGTCCTTGAAGTGATTGATGAGGCTGTACGAATTGTCGGCTTTGCTCTCCTCCACGTTGCTGACACCTGCTTGGCGAAGGGACTCGGTGGTGGTTGCCCCAATTGATACCACTTGCAGGGAACTTAGAACGCTGGTGTCCTGTCCTGATTTATGCAGGGCTTCCATCCAGTATTTCACAGCGTATCGGCTGGTGAACAGCAGACAGTCGTATTGATTGATATGGAGAGCCGATTGCACCAGTTCGGAGTCATCGGCCATTGGGGCTATCTCAATCAGAGGGGTGTGTACATAGTTGGAATTGCTGCAGGTGATGCCCGTGTAGAGGGTCCGTCCTGGTTCGGTTGGGTCGATGGTGACGGGGTGGTGGTGTGGCTGGGTATGGGCAAATTCCTCAAGAGTCATTTTGCGGAGGTTTCCCTCTTCGTCTCTGATGGTGAGCATGCCCTCCTCGTCCATGATGCTTTTGCGGGCAAACAGGTGGCGGAGTCTGTCGCTGTCTGCGCGGGCGGTGATGGCCAGATAACCCTGCAGGGGGTGGGTGGCAAAGGGCAGCACCTCGCTTATCTCGTTGGCGATGTTCAGCCGCTTGAGTGCACAGGTGGCCACAATAACCGCGTCAATCTGGCCTTGGCGCACCTGCTGTACCCGTTGGGCAATGGTGCCTCTGATGCCCACAATGGTGAGGTCGCTGCGCAGTTGTTGCAACTCGGCTTTGCGTATGGGTGAGCTGGTGCCGATGGTGCTGCCGGCTGGCAGTTCGTCCAGCTTCAGCCCATCACGGCTTACCAGAGAGTCGGTCACGTCCCATGCCTGGAAGAGGGCAATCACTTCCAGTCCATCGGGCATCGGAAATGGCAAATCTTTGGCTGAATGAACGGCAATGTCAGCCATGTCGGTCAGTAATGCGTCATCCAATTCGCGGGTGAAGATGTCGGCGGGTGCTTGCCCGTTCAACAGCGATATTTGCAGGTGCTTGTCGCCATACGATTCTGTCAGCATCAATTCTTTCTCCACTTCAGGAAACAGGTTGAAAACCTCTTTTACCTGTAATTGCGATAGCGGGCTGTTCCGCAGTATTACTCTTATTTTGTCCATTATTGTTCTTTTTGCAGGTGGGCTATGCGGCGGGCCAGTGTTTCTTGCAGTTCGGCGATTTCCTCTTCTATGATGGCTTCGGCCTTGCTTACTTCGGTTTCCCTTATCTTGATGTTCTTTTGTACCCGTCGTTCCACGTCAGTAAGGTTAAACAGCTTGACGTTGGCAAACTTTGCGATGTTGGGGTCAATGTCGCGGGGAAAAGCGAGGTCAATGGCCAGCAGCGGCTGGTCCGGGTCTATATCGCTGGCTTTTACAATGAGTCCGGGGGCGGAGGTGGCACTTATCAGAATGTCAGTATTTTTCAGAAAATCAGGTTCCTCATCGAGACTTCGGGCAACGCAGCCGAATTTCTTGGCCAGTCGCTCGGCATTATCGACACTTCGGTTGGCCAGTGTCACATTGTGTGAGCCCTTGTTTTTCAGAAAGAGCAGGATGTCTTGTGTGAGCTTGTTCACACCAATCAATGTGATGCGCGAGTTGAGCAGGTCGCATCGCTCGCTTTCCACAATTTCGATGGCGGCAAGGCTGTGTGAGACGGCACCGTGAGAAATCTCTGTATCGGTGCGTACCTTTTTCCCCACCAACAGAGCATACTCGAACAGCTTGTGCAGGGGGGCTGGCAGTTTGAATTTGTTGCGGGCATTGATGTAGGCTTCTTTCACTTGTCCTTGCACCGCCCGTTCGCCTATCAGCGCTGATTCCAATCCCGACACCACACGGAACAGATGGCGGGCCACTTCATTAGGCACATCGCCGTCTCCCTCGTACACTTCCACCCTGTTGCAGGTCTGTAGAAATACGGAGGGCCTTTCTATCTCATTTTCAATTTCTTTGAGATATTTTTCCCTCTCGTCCAGCGAGGCATTTATTTGGTTTATGGATTTGTATGTAATCATTTCGCCTTGTCGTCATCATTCTCCTTTAGTGCAAAGGTACTGAATATGTTGCTCTTTTCCGTTCTTTCTTTTTATTTTGTTTGAAAGGTTGAATGGTGGATTTGGGTATAAATACGGATTTGGTGGCAAATTCCAGACCTCTCAGTTTACTCTTGCCACAGGTCCTTCCCCTTTCAGGAAGTTGATAATGTTGCGTGCGGCAAATCGGCTCATCTCCACTCTGGCGTCGATGGTGGAGGTGCCGCAGTGGGGTGACAGCACCACGTTGTCAAGGTTATACAGTTCAGCTGTTATCAATGGCTCATTTTCGAAAACATCGAGTGCGGCGCCCCTTATCTGTCTGTTTCGCAGGGCTTCGGTCAAGGCTTGTTCGTCCACCACTGCGCCGCGTGCCGTGTTCACCAGTATGGCGTCTGCTTTCATGAGGCTGATGGCATGGGCGTCAATCAAGTGGTGGGTCTCAGTGTTGAGCGGCATACTCAGGGCCACAAAATCTGACTGGGCCATCAGTTCTTCAAGTGTACGGAAGCTGGCGTGGTAGCGCTGTTCATATTCTGCTGATAACTGGTGGCGGTTGTGATAAATGATGTTCATGCCTCCTGCCAGTGCTCTGCGGGCTATTGCCTGTCCTATGCGGCCCATTCCCACAATGCCGAGTGTCTTTCCATACATTCCAGTGCCCAGATGTTCCAGAGTGCCCCATTTAAGCGTTCCGTTGCGCAGTTTCCGGTCGTTTTCGGCCAAACAGCGGGCGGCGCATCCCATCAGCGCGTAGGCCAGTTCGGCGGTTGGCTCCACCACTGGGTCGGGCGTGTTGGCTACGGTTATTCCCTTTTGACGGGCATAGTCTGCATCCACATTGTTGTATCCCACCCCGTAGTTTGATATTATTTTCACGTGACCTTGCAGAACGTCTATTATCTCTTTATCCACCGTCAAGTCTATGTTGCTGAGTAGTGCCACACATTCTGTTGACATCTGTTTGATTTCATCTCGGCTGAATCGTTCTTTTTCGGGGAAAATCACATCGTATGCTTGCTCCAGTTCTTCAAAACCTTCTTTCAATAGGTGATATGATACCAATATTTTTTCTTTCATCTTCTCTTCCTTTTTATGAATGAATGGCGCTGTGCCAATCATCAGAAGCCGGCACAGCCTTGGTGTAAAAACAATGAAGCGCAGAGGAACAATCCCCCGCGCTTCCAACATTTACATTAGCATATAAAACATTACTTAACAATAGTAACCCACTTATGAGTGTCAGGCTCCTCGCCATACTGTATGGCTATCAGCTTATGATATAGTTTTGCGCTGATAGGACCTGGCTTGCCATCTTTAGCGATGACATATTTTTTGCCGATTTCGGGGTCGTCAATTTCCGAAATAGGACTTATCACTGCGGCAGTTCCGCATGCACCAGCCTCCTCAAAGGTCTCCAGCTCCTCTTCAGGAATGGGGCGGCGTTCTACCTTCAATCCAAGGTCTTCAGCCAACTGAATCAGACTCTTGTTGGTGATGGAAGGAAGGATAGACGTCGATTTTGGAGTGACGTAGGTATTATTTTTGATACCAAAGAAATTGGCAGCGCCGCATTCATCGATGTATTTCTTCTCTTTGGCATCGAGGTAGAACTCGCAGGCATAACCCTGATCGTGAGCCCACTTGTTGGCCTGAAGGCTGGCTGCATAGTTGCCGCCTACCTTATAAATACCAGTACCCAGCGGTGCCGAACGGTCGTGGTCACGGGCTATCACATATTTGTTGGTGGCAAAGCCGCCCTTGAAATATGGGCCTACCGGAGTCGTGAATATCAGAAATGTATATTCAGTGGCTGGATGTACACCAACCTGAGCGCTGGTGCCGATGAGCAGAGGACGTACATAAAGGGTGGCACCGCTCTCGTATGGAGGCACGAATCTTTCGTTCAGCAGAACGACTTTCTTGACCATCTCCACAAATTTCTCAGTCGGGAGCTCTGGCATCAATATGCCGCGGCAGGTGCTTTGCAGACGGGCTGCATTCTCTTCAGGACGGAACACTCGGATATGGCCGTCTTTGCAACGGTAGGCTTTTAAACCCTCAAATGCCTCCTGTCCGTAGTGCAGACAAGTGGCCGCAATATGAAGGTTGATGGTTTCTGATGAGCTGATCTCAATCTCTCCCCATTTGCCGTTTCTGTAAGTGCAGCGAACGTTGTAGTCTGTGGGTCTGTATCCAAATGATAGGTTGGCCCAATCCAAATTTGTCTCTTCTGCCATATCTATGTTACTTTTAATGTCTTTATATGCTTGCTACTGTCAAGGATTATTCTCTCCGTTGCGGCTTTTTGCAAAGTCTTACGTGCGTTTTCTTCTCCTTTTTTCGTTTTGCAAATTTAGATATTGTATTGCACATTTCATAATAAAATGTGCCTTTTTTTGCACAAATCGAGGGT
>CALMUD010000252.1 GCA_937872735.1 uncultured Bacteroidales bacterium | reverse complement strand
CTCCAGATTGCGGCGGGCGCAATAGGCCTCGGCTCCCACTATCGGCTTAAACTCAGGGGTAGCCTTCAGCGCGTCCAGTTTTATCTGGGCAGTTTCCTTATCCTCGGCCGAGGCGCCATCATTTTGCAGCACCTCCTCTTGTTCAGCTATCTTCTCCTTGCGCTTCTTGTTAATCTTGATGGCATAGTCGGTGAGTTCCTTTATGCCAAACATGTTGCCATGGTCGGTAAGGGCCATGGCATACATGCCGTTCTTCATGCATTTGTCCACAAGGTCTGTCACCTTCGACATTCCGTCGAGGATGGAATAATGTGAATGGACATGCAGATGTGTAAATCTCACCATATCTATATAAAATTAAAAAAATCCGTTGCTTTTGCATTTCGCTATCAATGCAAAAGTAACGGATTATTATGTTAAAAGTGGATTTTGGGGAGAAAGGTTTTCAACAAAATACCCGCCCCCGCATCAGCACTCAGAATCGGGACATGGCCTCGATAGTGGCCTCGCTGCTGCCCAGCGCTGAGAATCGGATATAGCCCTCGCCGCTTGGTCCGAAGCCCACACCAGGCGTAGTGACAATGTTCTTCTCGTGCAGCAGTTGGTCAAAGAAGTCCCACGATGACACCCCTTTTGGAGTGCTCGACCACACATATGGACCATTCACACCACCGAACACCTCAAAGCCGGCTTTCTGCAATGCCGTGCGTATCACCTTGGCATTGTCGAGATAATAGGCCACCATATCGTTTACCTGCTGCTTGCCTTCGGGAGTGAACACTGCAGCCGCACCACACTGCACAATGTAGGCAGTGCCATTGAACTTGGTACACTGACGGCGCAGCCACAGCTTATTGAGCTGCACCTTCTCGCCCTTGCTATTGTAGGCCATCACCTCGTCGGGTATCACGGTATATCCACAACGGGTACCCGTGAATCCGGCATTTTTGGAGAAACTGCGGAATTCAACTGCCACCTCGCGGGCACCCTCAATCTCGTAAATGGAATGTGGCACGTCCTTCTCTGTGATGAAAGCCTCATAGGCAGCATCAAACAGCAGCAGTGTCTTATGCTGGCGGGCATAATCTACAAACACTTTCAGCTGGTCACGGGTGAGCGTGGTTCCGGTCGGGTTGTTAGGGAAGCAGAGGTAAATAACATCCACCTCTTCTTTGGGCAACTCAGGCACAAATCCGTTTTCCTTGGTTACCGGCATATACACAATATTGCTCCAGTAACCGTTGGCCTGCAACTGTCCTGCACGGCCGGCCATCACGTTGGTATCCACATAGACAGGATAGACGGGGTCGGTAACAGCCACTTTGATATTCGGTCCCAGTATATCGCCGATGTTGCCGGTGTCACTCTTGGCACCATCGCTCACAAACAGCTCGTTGACCGACAGATTGATGCCGCTCGGTTTGTACACATTGTCAACAATGGTCTGGCGCAGAAAATCGTAGCCTTGTTCTGGTCCATAGCCATGGAACGTCTCACGGTGGGCCATCTCGGTCAATGCTTTCTGCATGGCAAAGATGGAGGCATGGCACAACGGCAGCGTCACATCGCCGATACCCATTTTTATCACCTTTTTCTGCGGATTCTCCGCCTTATATTTTGCCACTCGGTGGGCTATTTCTGTAAAGAGATAGTTGCCAGAGAGTTTCTGGAAATTGTCGTTAATCTGTATCATATCATTATATTTTTATTTCTCCTTCAAAAACAGTGGTAGCGCCCCCCGTCATATAAACGTGGTTATTGCTTTCGCGCCACTCTATCTGCAAATCGCCGCCCAGCAGCTGCAGCTGCACTTCGCGCTGGCACAATCCATTGAGCACCGCCGCCACCGCAGTGGCGCAGGCTCCGGTACCGCAGGCCATGGTCTCTCCCGCACCACGCTCCCACACCCTCATGTGAATGGTGCGCGGGTCCAGCACCTGTGCAAATTCGGTATTGGTGCGCTGCGGAAAGAGGGGATGCAGCTCAAAGGCAGGCCCCACCTTGGCTATGGGCAGGGCATCCACTCCTTCCATAAAGATGACCGCATGCGGGTTGCCCATCGACACGGCCGTAAACTGGTATTGCTTGCCAAACACCACAATGGGCTGAGCCACCACCTTGTCCATCGGCAGGTTCACAGGTATCAGCGCAGGGGTCAGTATGGGCTCGCCCATATCCACTGTAACGCTATCCACCGCCCGGTCTTTCAGATGCAGGGTCAGCCCCTTCACGCCCGATTTGGTCTCCAGCAACAGATTGGTCTTGGCCGTCAGTCCCTTGTCATAGACATATTTGCCCACACATCGGGAGGCATTGCCACACATCTCAGCCTCGGTGCCGTCGGCATTGAACATCCGCATTCTGAAGTCGCAGCCCGACCCCTCGGTAGGCGGCAGAATCAATACAAGTCCGTCGGAACCGACACCCGTGTGCCGATTGCTCACTTTTACAGCCACCTCGTCAGGATGGTCCACACGTTCGGTCTTGCCATTGACATAAACGTAGTCATTGCTGATGCCGTGCATTTTTGTGAATTTCATAACGCTCTTGTATTTATTGTTACTGCCTATTGCTGATTATACGCCTGCAAAAATACGTCAAACCTAAGGAGCGCAAAACGCTTCTCCCTTTTTTATTCCTCTCCCACCTTCTTTCGGTTTACATTGCTCATATTTTTGCGCCATATTATTTCATTCAGAAACTTATTCTGCCATTTTTTTTAAAATATCAAACATTTATTTCTCCTCATCACACTATTTCCAAGCCAAACATATCCATGACGGGTACACAGCCGCATCCACACTTTATTTTATTCTTTTTTTTACCGCAGGAGGAGATATGAACAAAAAAGAATTGTTATCTTGTCTTACAAATCAAAAAAATATATCCGTTGGCCCTAAAGCCAAACATAAAGCATATGCCGGAACGAGAAAAAACAGACCTCCACAATGAGTGGACCGCAGCAGACCTGGAAAAAATCGCAGCCATTGAGCAGACCCGCCAGCGCAATTTTGCCATACTCGACACCTACAGCCGATACCTCAACGAGGCTCCCTGTTTTGTCACCCCCGACCTGATGGAGGAGATGACCCAACACTACGGACTGACCACCAACGAGGCCTATCTGCTGCTGTTTGCCAATGCCTGCGGTGCCGACCCTCAGGAGGGCAAGGTGGCCCAGACCTATATCGATGATTACATACGGCCCTCGCTCAGCCAGTTATCACCTATCCAATACGCAGGCAATCCTTATAGCCAGCACATCCATATTCCCGACTGCAAATTTGGCCGATGGCGACTCGGACAGGAACATTATGCTCCCTACGAGGCCTTCATCTGGAAGGATCTGACCGTAACAGCCGACTATCGGGAGATACCCAATGTAGGCTATTTCTGCGAGGAATTTCACTTTCCCGCGGTGTTTGAGGACGGCCGCGAATGGATGTCGGTGAAGCCCAACGAGGTGGAAACCATCCAGCCAGCTGTGGACAAAGCCTCGGGCAAGGTGGTCGCCTTTGGTTTGGGATTGGGTTATTTTGCCTATATGGCCTCTGAAAAGGAGGTGGTGGACAGCGTGACCATTGTGGAGCGTGACCCTGACGTCATACAGCTGTTCCGCCAAATAATTTTGCCGCAGTTCAGTCACCCCGAAAAGATAACGGTGGTTCAGGCTGATGCTTTTGACTATGCCGAGCGGCTGATGCCTCAGCAGCATTTTTCTTTTGCATTTGTCGACCTTTGGCACGATGCTGCCGACGGGGTACCTCTCTATCGGAAGATGAAGCGGCTGGAACACTGTTCACCTTCCACCCGCTTTGAATACTGGGTGGAAGATACGTTGCTGTCGCACTTGCGCTGGACCCACTTTTCCCAGATAACGGACGCTTTGCGCCACCGTTCCGATAGCTTGCTTGGCATCCACTCTTGTGAGGAGGTGAAAAGACAATTAGGAAACAAATATCTCAGGGAATGGGCCAAATTAGATTTTTAGGCTTTTTCATATTGATAACCAGAGCAATAAGACTATTTAAAAGATATGAAACACACAATTTCAGCCAAGTTTAAATATGCAACTTGGCGGAAACAGCTAAAAAAATTCAATTTCCGCCAAGTTTGATAATGTATTTTGGCGGAAACTTAAAATAAAACATAATTTCCGCCAAGTTTAAGCAATCAACTTGGCGGAAATAGCAAAAAAAATGCAATTTCCGCCAAAACTCTCACAATTATCATTAAATTTGTGGCACAAAAGAGCGAAGTCATGATAATAGGAAGAACCAAGGAGCAAAAGGAAATCAAACAGGCATACGCTTCAAAATACTCAGAGTTTGTTGCAGTATACGGCCGGCGACGGGTGGGAAAAACGTTTCTCATAAGAGAGACCTTTGACTACAAATTCACCTTCAGTCATTCTGGCATGGCCAACGGCAACAAGCACGACCAACTGGCTGCCTGGCGACAGTCACTCGAGGAGTACGGAATGCATCTGACCCAGACCCCACGCGACTGGATGGAGGCCTTCGGTTGTCTGCGTACACTGATAAAAGACAGCTGCGAAAAGCGGAAAGTCATTTTCATTGACGAAATGCCATGGATGGACACCCCTGGCGCCAAGTTTGTCAATGCGCTGGAATTCTTCTGGAACAGTTGGGCCTCAGCCCGAAAGGATGTGATACTCATCGTATGCGGGTCCGCCACCTCTTGGATCATCAGCAAGATATTCAACAACCACGGTGGACTGCACAACAGAGTGACTCACCGCATCTGTCTCCAGCCATTCTCGCTGCACGAGTGCGAACGGTATGCCGAAAGCAGGAATGTGAAATTTACCCGTTACGACATTCTGGAAGCCTATATGGTGATGGGAGGCATTCCCTACTACTGGTCATTGATTGACAAGGGAAAAAGCCTGGCTGGGAACATTGACGAACTGTTCTTTGCACAAGACGGCAAGTTACGATACGAATTTGACGCCCTATACCGCTCGCTCTTCCGACAGCCAGACTCCTATATCAAGGTGGTCACCACCCTTGGCAATCACAAAAGCGGACTCACCCGCAACGAAATAATTGCAGAAGCTGCCCTTCACGACAACGGCAACACCACTCGCGTACTCGACGACCTGGAACACTGCGGATTTATACGCTGGTACAACAATTTCGGCAAAAAAAAGAACGATGTGGTATATCAACTGATTGACAATTTCACCCTCTTCTATTTCAAGTTCATGCAGAACAATAAGGCCAATGACGAACATTTCTGGTCTTCTGCCTACAATTCGTCCTCCCGACTTGCTTGGACTGGGCTTGCCTTCGAACGGGTATGTTTTCAGCATCTGCCTCAGATCAAACAGGCACTGGGCATCAGCGGGATTGTGACCAACACCTTCGCTTTCAGACAGAAAGGAGATGAGACAGGTTCCGTTGGCATTCAGATAGACATGGTGATAGACCGGGCGGACCACGTCATCAACTTGTGCGAGATGAAATTCTCGCAGGACACTTACACCATTGATAAGGATTATGACCAGCAGCTACGCCACAAATTGACCCGTTTCGCTGAAGCCACCAAGACACGAAAAGCCATTCATCTGACCATGGTAACTACCTACGGTGTGACGCACAATGCCTATTGGAACCTCATTCAGAAAGAGGTGACAGCAGATGATTTGTTCAAAGAATAACGTGACGGGAATAGAGAAAATGTTACATTTCCGCCAAGTTTAAACAAGAAACTTGGCGGAAATAGCAAAAAAAATGCGATTTCCGCCAAAACACTGCAAGAAAAACTTTCTGCCCATAAAAAACAGCAACAAATATTTAAACATGATATTATATACAAATATGTAAAAATAGATATATTTATACAGCTCTATTTTTACAATAAAGTAAAAATAAGTATATTTGTATCAAAATTTACAGCTTATGGTTACAGACAGTCAATTGAGAGAACAGATAAAAAAAAGGATGAGATTCGACAATCCGTGGTGGACTGGAGGAGCCATACCACAAGATTTGCACGCAATGCGGCACCGCCTCTATCTCGACCTATTTTATCCCCTCCTCACCGACCGCACCATACGGCGAGGCATCATCCTCATGGGGCCACGGCGCGTCGGCAAAACCGTCATGCTGTTTCACGCCATCGAGAAATTGATGTCCGATGGCATTAACCCGCAAAAAATCATCTACTTCTCCATCGACACGCCCATCTACAACAACCTGTCGCTGGAGGAACTGTTCATGCTGGCTTGCGAGACACTGGGACAAGAACCTGACAGCCAAGGTTTCTACGTCATTTACGATGAAATTCAATATCTGAAGGACTGGGAGGTTCATCTCAAATCGCTCATCGACAGCTACAGACAATGTCTGTTCATTGCATCCGGATCCGCGGCTGCCGCGCTCAAGATGAAAAGCAACGAAAGCGGTGCCGGACGTTTCACCGACTTCATGCTTCCCCCGCTCTCCTTCAACGAGTACATTCATCTGCTCGGACACGACCGTCTCATCATTCCCCGCTCCATAACCTGGAATGGAAGCAGCCTGCCACTGTTCGACACTATCGACATTGAGACGCTCAATCAGCATTTTGTCGATTACATCAATTTCGGCGGATATCCTGAAATCGTTTTTTCACAAACCATGCGTCAGGACCCAGGCCGATACATCCGTCAGGACATTGTCGACAAGGTGCTGTTACGCGACCTGCCAAGCCTATATGGCATTCAGGACACGCAGGAACTCAATCGGCTGTTCGTCTACATTGCCTATCGTTCTGGCGGGGAGTTCTCCATCGAGGCCTTGTCAAAAGAATCCGAAATAAGAAAGGAGGTTTTAAAAAAGTACCTGCTGTACCTTGAAGC
>CALMUD010000251.1 GCA_937872735.1 uncultured Bacteroidales bacterium | reverse complement strand
CCTTCAGGTAGGGTTTCATCCGCTGCTCTTGTATGCGGCGGCAAATGGCATCGGGCAAATCACCTTCCAAGCCTTCACCCGTAACAAACTGTACCCTGCGGTCTTTGGTTGAAACCAGTATCAGCAGACCATTATTTGATTTTTTCTGACCCACTCCCACCTTGTTGGCCATTGTCTCGGCAAAAGAGTAGCAATCGCCATCAGCCACTTTTTCTATAACCACCACCAGCACCTGTATATGGGTAGAATCGCGCAGTTGCTGCAACTCGTCGTTGATGTGTTCAACGGTTCCTGACGACAATATGCCATCCGGATTGCACACGTATTGATTTATGCTGGAGATGGGCATACTATCCACGGAATAGGTACCTGCACTCACCTTGAGACAGCACACCAGCATAACCAGTAGTATGGATAACAGTCTTTTCATATATTTCAAATGTTCTATAACAAAGATAAGCATCTATTGGTAATTTGCAAAGATGATGACTTTTGTTTTTTAAAATCGCGCTTTCATTCTCCTTTTATTTCTATTTCTTGAAAATGGCATATAAAATTCCGAACATCAATTTTTTTTACATATCTTTGAGATGAAAGCCTGCTGACTCCTAATATCGGAACAGCAAAAGACTTAATCGCGAAAAAAAGAACTCTTTATATGATTACAACCAAACATTTCAGGTCAAGTTTAATAATGTGCGGACTGTTGATAATGGCTGCCTGCACCAGCGAGAATGGGCACCAGCAGCAAGCGAAAGGCGACGGGAAAGACCGGCTGCCGGAAAATGCCACGGAATTTCTGGATGAAAATTTCTCTGAGGTCAATATTGACACCATAAAGGACGATGCCGACGACAATGTGTACGAAGTGGAACTGGCAAACGGCATTGAGGTCGACTTTGAATATGATGGAGACTGGAGGAAAGTCGATTTTCACAAAAACGACATGGACAGAAATTTGCTGAACTCTCTCCCTGTGAGATTGACCAGCTACCTGAAAAAAAATTATCCCGACTTTGCTATCCGCAAAATGAGACACACCCAGCATGGTTACAAAATAGACCTGTATGCTCCCGAAGAAAAATCTCTTTACTTCTCGCGCACGGGCAAATATATGCCTAACCAACCCAACAGTCTGCCATCTAATGTCAAGGTCATCATGCAGAAATATTTTGCCGATGACTCCATCTGCGCTGTAACAGTGGATGAAGAGAAAATATATACCATTGAATTGTGCAGCGGTGCCAATCTCGATTTTGACCGTATGGGACGTTTTGAAGGTGCCTATGCCAACAAGTCGACATTGCCCGATGGATTTATCAATTCTTTTCCTTCGCTCATGATTGGATATGTGCAGAAACACTATCCAGACAAGGTCATCAAGAAAATCATCCGCAAAAGCTATGGTTACTACATCAAACTGAGTAAACCAGACCCAGTGGAGCTGAGATTCTCAAAAACGGGTGACTATCTACGCGAAGCCAACAAGAACGAAGACGATGAGCAGTAACAAAATGGAACTGCCGACAAAATAACTTTTATATTTTAGACAACACACAACAAGGCCCTGACTTGCGGATTTGCGAGTCAGGGCCTTGCCTTTTATATTATCAATGTCAGTTTTTCTTGCTAAACAGACGGGCTATTTCGCCTATCCAAAGCACCAATGAGGTAGAAGCAATGATGATAACCCAATCAACCAATTTCAGATGGGTAACATTGAACATCTCACCGCCAAACGAAACGATGAACACCTGACCTACAATAATGACTGCAGCTATCATGCCAAAGCCACTGCAATCTTTCAGATTGAAAGCAGAAGCTCCACTCTCAAAGGCACGGGCATTGAACATATTCCAGAATTGCAGCATAACGAAGATGGTGAAAAAGAGGCTCAACTCATAACGAGAAAGACCATTGTTGGCTCCCAGTTTCACATTGCAAAGGTCGGTAAGCGTAGTTATATCAGCATGCTCGAACACATATAGGAGCGCCAGCAGCAGCAGGAAGAAAATGCCACCCACACCCACAATGTTCCAGCCCATCATTTTGTTGATGATAAAAGCCTTGCGGTCACGCGGTTTGGCAGTCATCACCTTCTCAGAAGGAGGCAACGAAGCCAGCGCCATGGCGGCAAACGTATCCATAATCAGGTTCACCCACAACATCTGAGTAACAGTAAGTGGCGACTCGGTACCCATAAAGGCACCAAACAGCACGATGAAACAAGCGGCCACATTCACCGTCATCTGGAAGAGGATGAAACGCTGGATGTTCTGATAGAGCGAACGGCCCCACATCACGGCACGACCTATACTGCTGAACGAATTGTCAATAATGGTAATGTCACTGGCCTCCTTGGCCACCGAAGTTCCATCACCCATCGACAGACCCACATGGGCGGCCTTGAGGGCTGGCGCATCATTGGTGCCATCACCTGTCACAGCCACCACTTCATTGCGTGTCTGCAATGCCTTCACCAGTCTCTGCTTATCCAACGGACGGGCACGTGACACTATCTTTATATCTTCCACCTTGTCCTGCAACTGCTCGTCGGTAAGAGCCGCCACATCCGGACCGGTAATCAAATTCTTGTCACCATCCTCGTTGTCGTTCCACAGACCCACCTGACGACCAATTTCCTTTGCCGTTTCTGGCGTATCACCCGTAACGATTTTTACCTGTATGCCAGCATTCAGACACTCACGCACGGCGTCTGGCACCTCTTTGCGCACTGGGTCTGAAATAGCCACGATACCCATAAACTGGAGATTGTCGGCACTTATCTGGCCATTGTCATCTATACCATCTTCCTGATCTCCCAGTATCTGATAAGCGAATCCAAGGGTACGCATAGCCTGTCGCTGATATTTCAGCAAATCCTGCTTCATCTTGTCCTTGACAGACTCAGCTGTATTTTTGCAAAGTCCCATCACAATTTCAGGGGCGCCCTTCACATAAAGTATGCGGTGACCATTGACCGACGATTTGACCAACGTGGCCATATATTTCTTTTCTGTGGTGAATGGTATTTCCTCTATTTTTTCCGCATCGTCGCGCAGCACCTCATAGTCCACGCCATTATCGCGCATCCACAGTATCATGGCACCCTCGGTAGGGTTACCCAGCACCTTAGGGGATTTTTCATCTGACAAATCGAGTGTTGCAGTCGAATTAACCGCAATACCCTCTTCTATCAGTTGTTTCAGTTCTGCATTCTGCTCCACACCCACAAAATCTGTCTCGTGAATCCTCATCTGATTTTGGGTGAGGGTACCCGTCTTATCGGTACAGATGACCGTAGCGGCACCCATCGTCTCACAAGCGTGCATCTTGCGCACCAGGTTGTTGGTCTTGAGCATACGTCGCATACTGTAAGCCAGACTGAGTGTGACAGCCATAGGCAAGCCTTCGGGCACAGCCACCACTATAAGGGT
>CALMUD010000250.1 GCA_937872735.1 uncultured Bacteroidales bacterium | reverse complement strand
CCGAACTGGACAAGCGTCGTCTTGGTGAGGTGGTCGATTTGTTTACCAACAAAGTAAAAATGCACGAGGATGGTGATTCTAAAGATATATTAGGTCGTACTTATGAGTATTGTCTGTCAAAGTTTGCCGAGGCAGAAGGAAAGTTGGCAGGCGAGTTTTATACTCCTGCCTGTATTGTCCGCACCCTTGTTGAGGTGATCCAGCCTTATGAAGGTCGTGTTTATGACCCTTGTTGCGGGAGTGGCGGTATGTTTGTGCAGTCGGCTAAGTTTATTGAGAACCATACAGGGGATATTAAGAAAATTTCGGTTTATGGTCAGGACTCCAATCCTACCACATGGAAGATGGCACAGATGAACCTTGCCATTCGTGGTATTGAGGCAGACTTAGGCAAATTTAATGCCGATACATTCTTCAATGATTGTCATCCAACCTTGAAAGCTGACTTTGTATTAGCAAATCCTCCTTTCAATTTGAGTGACTGGGGAGCCGATAAATTGGCTGACGATGTGCGCTGGAGATATGGCACACCACCGGATGGTAATGCCAACTTTGCCTGGATACAGCATATCATTCATCATCTTGCTCCCGATGGACGTGCAGGCATTGTGCTTGCCAACGGTTCGCTGTCCAGCCAGAGTGGTGGTGAGGGTGCGATACGCAAGGCTATCGTCGAAGCAGATTTGGTAGAGTGTATTGTGGCAATGCCTCCGCAGCTGTTTTATACAACGCAGATACCTGTATCATTGTGGTTCCTTAATAAGGCAAAGAAGCAAACGGACAAAACCGTGTTTATTGATGCTCGCAATATGGGCAATATGGTCTCGCGTAGACTCCGTGTGATGAGCGACGAGGATATTATGATGATAGCTAGGACTGTGGATGCCTTTGAGGCCGCAACTTTGGAAAATGAGAAAGGTTTCTGTGCTGTTGCCGATTTAGAGACTATTGCAAAGCAGGATTACATACTTACACCCGGTCGTTATGTCGGTATTGCCGATGTAGAAGAAGACTCAGAGCCATTTGATGAAAAGATGGCACGACTGACAAGCGAACTATCGGAGCTGTTTAAGCAGAGTCATTCACTCGAAGAGGAAATCAAAAAACAATTGGGCAGTATTGGATATAAAATATAATTGGCATGTACATAAAATGTAATATATTGATGATTAATGATTAT
>CALMUD010000249.1 GCA_937872735.1 uncultured Bacteroidales bacterium | reverse complement strand
CGGCATCTATTTTGTCCGCATCAACGGCGAGGTGCTGAAAGTGGTGAAACGATAAGAGAAGATTGGCTGTGTCGATATTTATATAATAGGGTGGGCTGGCAGCTGTTTGTATGGCTGCCAGCCCTTTTTGTGCCTGCGAAGTTGGGAAAAATGCCGCAATCATTTGTATTTGTCAGCCGAATTGTTCAATTTGCAAGTGTAATGACAAATGAAGAGAGTATGACAAATTATAGGATTCATTCAGTCAGAAACTGGATGCTGGCCTTGTTGCTGGTCCCTGTGTCACCAGTGCTTGGGGCCGAGGTGTGCGACACTTCGTGGTATAGTGGCGAGGGTACCCAGTATGGCGGAGTGGCAGGGAGTGATGGCGGAAATTGCGGCATCTATGTTGATTCGGCCGACTATCACCATTGCGCCATGAATCAGATTCAATATGACAGCAGCGCGGCGTGTGGGGCCTGCGTGCGCATATTGGGCCCGCGTGGCGAGATAACGCTAAAGGTGGTGGACCGCTGTCCAGAGTGCAAGTATGGCGACATAGATATGGCCACTCATGCTTTTACCGACATTGCCGAACTGAGTGACGGCCGCATCCCTATCAGGTGGCAGTATGTGCCGTGCGATATGCCTACGGGCAGCGACATCAAGGTGGTGTTTGCCGCAGGCAGCAGTCCTTATTACTTCAAGGCGCAGTTCCGCAATTTCCGTTATGCCCTTGCCAAGGTGGAATATAGGAGAACCGACGGCAGCTACAGTGTGTTGCACCGCGAGATGTATAACTACTATGTGGAGAATGGTGGCATAGATGAGGACAAGACCAAGACGGGCCCTTATACGTTCCGCCTGACGGCGAAGAGTGGTGAGCAGGTGGTGATAGAGAATGTGCCCTATGAGCCGTCGGTGGAGATTGGCACGGGGGTGCAGTTCGCTGCCACTACTTGCCCCGATTGTGCGGGGGTGGCTGGGGGCAAGGCCCGCATGGATAACTGTGGTGTCTGTTCGGGCGGTTCTACGGGGGTGGAGGTCAACTCTGCTTGTGTGGCCGACTGCAAGGGCTACTGGAGGGGTACGGCTTATCTTGATTCGTGTGGATTGTGTGTGGGTGGCACCACGGGTGGCACGCCTTGCAATGAGGTCTACAATGGGGTGCAGTCGCTGCCGTCGTCGTCTGCTGTGCTGCTTTATATTGAGGTTTATGATATGTGGGGCCGCTATCTGGGCCGTGTTGCTGATGAGGCTGGATTGTTGTCGGCTGGGCGTTTCGGCCAACGCATGTTGCTGCTGCTGGTCCATACGGACCAGGGGGTGGTGGCTCGGAAGTTTTTTTGTTCCTCTTTTTTGTTCCTTTCTTCTTTAGCGAAGAAAGGAACCGAAAGACGCCAGCGCTGAGCTTCGAAAGCCTTTTTTGTTCCTTTCTTCTTTAGCGAAGAAAGGAACCGAAAGACGCCAGCGCTG
>CALMUD010000248.1 GCA_937872735.1 uncultured Bacteroidales bacterium | reverse complement strand
TGAAAACAAAACAGATTGTATTATTTCCGTTGTTGCTGATGTTCGCATCCTGCTCGTTTAATGCTGGTAATGCGGACACAAAAAAAGAGGAAGTGGCAGATTCTGCCGAAGTGGTAGATTCTGCCAAGGTGGCAAATCTGCCCAATGAAGAAAAAACGCTGGTCATAAATGGAGTGGATTTCACTTTTGTAAAAGTCAGAGGCGGTTCGTTTTACATGGGCGCGCAGAAGAATGACCCCAAGGGCATCAATTATGACCCGCAATCTGACACGAGTGACTATCCGGTACATAAGGTGTCGCTGAGCGATTACTGGATAGGCAAAACTGAAGTGACACAAAGGCAGTGGGGAGCTATCTGCGGATATAAAGATAAATTACTGGAAGGGGAAACTGAAGAGAGCTATGAATATCCTATCGACAATGTCAATTGGCCTAATGCCGTAGATTTCACGAGAAAATTAAACTTGATAGTCCACAAAAACAAACAAATCGGTGATAACCAGAATTTCATGTTGCCCACCGATGCTCAATGGGAATATGCGGCCCGTGGAGGTGTCAAATCGAAACATTACAGGTATTCGGGAAGCAACAATCCGGATGAGGTGGCTTGGTACGATAATGACAGCACATGCGGATTGCATTTGGTCGCCACCAAGAAGCCGAATGAATTGGGAATATATGATATGAGCGGGAATGTGGGTGAATGGTGTTCTGACACTTATCGTAGATACGGTAAGGAGAAAACCGTGAACCCCAAATTTCCATATGATATCAGAACAGCAAATCTTGTGGTGATACGTCTTGGAGGTGCGACTACAAAATCGACAGATTTGAGGGTGTCAGCCCGATATGGCGAGGACCCCGAACCCAATTTCGAGTTCCCTTATGGATTGAGATTGGTGCTGCAATAAGAGAAAAACATTTAAACGGGCGTATCTCTGTTTGTATCATAGGGGTGATTTATCAATTTGGAATATTTTGTCCGTCTTTCATATTTACTACCCAACAGACAAAATGGAAATTTTAAAGGTGGCTTGATGATTCCCGCCTAAAAGAGTTATGTCCCTCCCTTTTTATATTTTACACAATCGTAGTGGACTATTCTGTGAAAAATGCCGTAAATTTGCTATATTAGTGAAATATTAGCAATACACGTAAAAAACGTCCATCAGTGACGGCAATAAATATGAACGACAGACCCATTGTACTGAAAATATTGGCAGCCCCAATCGCCTTCTTCTATTGGATAGGCGTGAGCATCCGCAACTGGATGTTTGATGCTGGACTACTACATTCGCAAAAATTTGAACAGGTAACCGTTATCAGCATCGGCAACATCACTATGGGCGGAACGGGCAAAACTCCTTTTACCGAGTATCTGGTGCGTCTGCTGATGCCCGATAGCGTGGTGGCGGTGCTCAGCAGAGGGTTCAAACGCAAGACGCATGGCTATCTGCTGGCCACCAGCCAGTCTACACCTGCCGAAATCGGCGACGAGCCTTATCAGATGAAGCACAAATTTCCACAAGTGACTGTGGCAGTCGATGCCAACCGTTGCCGTGGCATTATGCACGTGATGCACGATGTGCAGCCGATGCCAAATGTGTTCGTCCTCGATGATGCTTTCCAGCATCGATATGTGGCACCCGATATCGCCATCTTGCTGGTTGACTATAACTCGCTCATAACTAAAGATGCGCTCTTCCCTATCGGAATGTTGCGCGAACCGCTGAAGGCAAAAAATCGTGCCAATGTGGTGGTGGTGACCAAATGCCCTCCCGACATCAAGCCGATTGACCTGCGCATACTTACCAAGGAAATGAATCTTTACCCCTTCCAGAGCCTCTATTTTACCACCATTGTGTATGGCGCACTTACCCCGCTGTTTGACGGAACACCCGTCTTGTCGCCCGATGAATTGCGCGGCTGTGATGTGCTGGCTTTGAGCGGCATTGCCAAACCGATGCCCTTTGAACAGTATGTGCTGAGCCTTTGCCACAAGATGCAGCCAGCCCGATTCTCCGACCATCACAACTTCTCTTCGCGTAACTATACCAGCATACTGAAAAAGCTGGATGCGCTTACGGCTCCGCATAAGGTGGTGATTACCACGGAAAAGGATGCCGTGAGGCTGAAAAACGACCCCGCAATTCCAGAAAAACTGAAAAACAGCTTATACTATATTCCGTTAACCATAAAATTCATAGACAATGGAGACACCTTCGACAATAAAATCAGAGAGTATGTTGACAAAAATAGAAGCTACGTGCGCATATCTGAAGAGTAGGACCCAGTTGCGGCCCGAAATAGCCATTATTCTTGGTACTGGCCTTGGTGACCTTGCCAACCAGATAGAGGTGACTGATGTCATTTCCTATCACGATATTCCCAACTTCAAGACCAGCACGGTGGCGGGCCACAAAGGTCAGCTCGTGTTCGGTATGCTGGCGGGCAAGCCAGTGATGGCCATGCAGGGCCGTCTGCACTATTATGAGGGCTACTCCATGCAGGACATCACTTTCCCCGAGAAGGTGATGTGGATGATGGGGGTAAAATACCTCTTTGTGTCGAATGCTGCCGGTGGACTTAATCCGGCCTACAAGGCGGGTGACATCATGATAATTGCCGACCATATCAACCTTTTCCCCGAAAACCCGCTGCATGGTCCCAACTGCGATGAGCTTGGCACCCGTTTCCCCGACATGGGCAATGCCTACAACCGTGACCTTGTGTCCATGGCCGAGAATATAGCCCACCGACTGAACATACCTTACCACAAGGGGGTGTATGTGGGTACACAGGGTCCCAGTTTTGAGACGGTGGCCGAGTATAAGTATTTTCATCTGATTGGAGGCGATACTGTGGGGATGTCTACTGTGCCAGAGATAATTGTGGCCCACTGGGCAGGCATCAAATGCTTCGGTGTGTCGGTGGTGTCGAATGCATTGGCTGATGCTGGTGTAAAGGAGACTTCGCACGAGGAGGTGCAACGCAACACGCTTATTGCACAGACCAATCTGTCCACTCTGTTCCGTGAATTGGCCAGGGAATTGTAAGACTTTTAAATATTTAGAATGTTGCGTTCCGTTCTTTTCGTATTGCTGATTGCTTATTTGGCAATTTGGGTCTATGCACTTACTTTGGCCCAGTTCCGCTGGATGGTGAAAGATGTGCATTGTGCGTATACAAACTCAATAACAGACCTGACATCAGACCTGATAAATACTAAGGTGATCAAAACCGTTGAGATAATTTCTATGGTCTTTTTCCCTCTTGCTTTCTTGTTATTTCCTTTGGTGTGTTTGCTTGATACCCTCTTCGTATTGTCGGAAAATAAACTGGGTGCCCTTTTGCTTGTTTTTTGTCTGTGTCCCATCGTCCTTTTCTTGTTGCCGTTTTTTTTTATACCAACCTCTGGGTCTTTAAATCGTGAATGGCAGAAAAAAGAAATGCAGAAAGCCGATGATGACAGCTCGGAATGGGATGAGGAAACTAAAAAAACATATCTTTTTGAACAAAACACTGACCATAGCATTCTCCCTGATGGTGTCGTATATCTCGGGCCATCGCCTTCGCTTGCTTCCGTAATGGGTCCTATCTATATCTCTATGTCCCGGTCTGTCTGTTACTTTGAAACGAAATATGACAAGGAACTCAACAAGTTTATAAGTGAACATTATGATGAAATCTGCAACTTCTTTTTCCAAAACTATCTCACTTTTGTCTATTTTCCTAAACTGAAGGAACGGTCTGTTGCTTACAATTTTCCCGGGCAGCAAGTCCCTGCCATGGAGGGGCAGCTGTTCAATCCTTTATTGGATTTGCTGAATCCTTTGGCTGGCCAGCAGGAACTTGAAAAACCCCGTTTGATAATTCTCAATACGAAAAAGACCGAAGCGCTGCCTGTCAATGCCTCTTCGGTGAAGACTGATCATTGGTACGATAGATTTAAGGAAATGGTGTTTGATTCCTATTTGCTGCCCGAATTGTCAACACTTGCGGATGAGCCTGAATTGCAAAGTGAGGAAAAGCGAGATCTCTTTCTTTTGAAGCGCATAAAGGAGGTGGCGTTACGGTTGGAACTTCATCCTAACATGGCGTACCGCGTGAATCCTTATAATAATGAATTGGAAATGATTGCCAGCGTGAAGGCCAAGGTGGAACTCCTCAAAAAGGGGGGCATCAGTCAACTGGTGCTCGCTGGTCTGGTCTTGCCCGACAGCAAACTCAGCCGACTGGTGGTGATGAATAATTGCGACATAGTGCTGCCTGATTATAACAACCTGAAAATCGAGATGAATCCGTTGCCCAAAGCTTTGTTCTTCTTGTTCCTGCGCCACCCTGAGGGAATCGCTTTCGGTGACATTTCTTTGCACCGGCCTGAGTTGACTAAGATATACAACCACCTGACGCGTAAAACCGACGTGCGTGAAATAAGGATTATGCTTGATTCTATTCTTGTTGAAAGGGAGGATGACGAGGACGTGTTCAAACTCTGTGAAAAGATTACGAGAGTCCGGGAGGCTTTCGCGAAAAAAATTGATGATGATTTGGCCCGAAACTATTATATCAGAAAGGAGGAGAATGATTGCATGCGCATTTCGCTGAATCGCGATATGGTGGAATGGAATTACGATTTCTCCGTACGACCCCAAAAGAGTGGTGATGATGAATCCTGAGGAAAAGAGGAAAGAAAGTCGGGATGAATCCGATACCTATACCCCTGAGCAACTGCGCCTGATGGCGGAAATAAAGCAGGCTGTCAACTACTTGCAGCAATCGGGTCTGGATGGTGCGGTGGTGCGCAAGGCTTTGCTCTCGTTTGATGACCTCTGCGGTCTGCTTGTTACTGCCGATTATAGGGTGATGCTGTGCAGCCCGTCGCCTCAGGAGGTGAAAATGGGCACCCTGCCCAAAACTGTCTATCTGTTTTATCTGCGTCATCCCGAGGGGGTCGCCTTTTCCGATTTGTCTGACTATGCCGATGAACTGGCCCTCCTATATGGCTGTCTCTCCAACCGTAAAAACGAGGAAAAAGCCCGTAGCAGTATTGCCGCCTTGACCAATCCCGCCACCAACTCGGTGAGCGAAAAGTGTGCCTGCATCAAACGGGCTTTTTCAAAACTGCTCCCTGCCGACCATCTCGGCTTTTATTGCGTTACTGGCCGCCAGGGCGGGGTGCGCCGCATTGAACTTCCTCGCGATAAGGTGACCTGGGAATGTGCTTTCTGATATTCTCGCTATCTGTTCTTTATGTGGTGGTGTGAGCTGAATCTATATTGAATGACCTTCTTGCCTTGAAAAATATTCTGTCAGAATTTTCTTCTCCCTCTTTTGTTACTTTTGTCCCCCTGACATCTGCTGATTATGGCTTACATTTGCCATGTACGATTTAAAAAATAATGTCATGAAAAAGTTATACAGCACATTGTTGGGTCTGTTGGTGGGATTGGCTTCGGCCAGTGCCGCTACCTATTACATCACACCCGAAGGTAGCGCCAGCAACGATGGCAGCAGTTACAGCAAAGCCAAGGCACTGGTTACGGCCATGGACAAAGCCGCAGCAGGCGACTCGCTGATTCTTCAGCCTGGTACCTATACCATTACCTATAAGGCTGCTGCCAAAAATACCATTGCCTGTGCGGCGGTAGGCACTGCCAGCAAGCGTATCACTGTGTGCTGTCCCGATGGAATGGCCACCCTCGATTTCTCGTTCCCGGAACTTACCTATGTGCAAAATTCATACGGACTGTCAGTCACTGGCAGCTATTGGTATTTCAAGAATCTGGTCATCACTCATGCTGGTTATCAAGGGGCTTACGTTACGGGCGGTTACAACACGTTTGAGCACTGTGTATTCTTTGATAACCGCAATTCGGGACTCGAAATCAACAAGGGCGGCAACCATACTACCGTTGTCAACTGCGATGCCTATCGCAACTACGACCCCAAAAAGGGAGGCAGCATGGCCGATGGCTTTGCGCCCAAACAGACGCAGGGAGCCGGCAACAATTTTCATGGCTGCCGTTCGTGGAACAATGGCGATGATGGCTATGACTGTTTCGACAGCCCGGAAGCCGTTACTTTTGACAGCTGCTGGGCTTTCTGCAATGGCATAGATATCTGGCACTATTCGGGCGACGGGGTGGTGGCTTTTGCGGGCAACGGAAACGGATTCAAGCTCGGCGGCAATGCGGCCCAGGCCAACAATGTGGCTACCCGCTGTGTGGCTTTCGGTAATCCCACCAAAGGATTTGACCAAAACAATAATACGGGTGGCATCACGCTCTACAACTGTGTGGCTTATGCCAACGGAACTTACGACTATGCGCTGGGCGGTTCCCTTAATAGTGGTCAGCAGCACATTATCAAAAACTGCGTCTCCATTGGAGGAAAGGCTGATTTCGGCAGTGCCGATGAGGATCATAACTCATGGGACAAGAATTTCAGTGCGTCTAAGTCTGATTTCCAAAGCGTGGACACTTCGTTGGCCCGGACAGCCCGAAATGTCGATGGTTCGCTGGCAGATACCAAACTATTCAGATTGAAGACGACCTCAAAATTGGTGAATGCGGGTACTGATGTCGGCCTTGATTATGCTGAGTCTGCGCCTGAGTTGGGAGCCTTTGAGTTGATTCCTGATGCTGCTCCCAGCACTGGGGTTGATGCGGTGGTGGCTGTTGCTCCCGTCAGTTTTTATGACCATCAGCTGAGGCTGTCTGTTCCTTCGGAGGTGACCATCAGCAAAGCAAGTGGTGTCGTGGTCTATCAGAACAAGGCCGCTTCGGTGGTCGATTGCTCTGGCTGGGCTGCCGGCATCTACATAGTGGTGGTCAATGGTAGTGCCTCTTACAAAATGGTCGTCCGTTAAGATTTTCCTACTTATATCATATTCATAGATCAATATCCATAGATCAACACACGTTTAGGTTAACACACGTTTCTGGTTACGTTTTGTAGCCGATTGGAGTCTCCGTATGGAGAGAGACCTTTGTCTCTCATCTGTGCGGAGGCTCTTGCTTTGTGGGAACATTCTGTTGCGCTATTGATGGGGCGGTTTTGCTTTGTTTTTACCCTTCGCTGGGAAGTGATGCCTGGCTATACCTAAATTTTGTTTCTTTGCAATTTGTTGTGAATTAATGTGTTGCAAAATTTCAAAAAACTGCAAGCCTTGCAAAAAATTGTCTGCCTTGTCCTTTTATACTTATTTTGCAGTTGCTGAAAGGCTTAATTAACTATAATTCAGTTGAAACACGGCAAAACGCTATAAAAATGGACGACACAGAGGAACTTGATGGTGCGAATGAAAATAATCTGGAGAACTTGCATTCCGATACTGGATTCTCGGATGAGGTGAGGCAGCTGATGGCGGAGGTGAAGGACCGTGTGGCCGAACTGCGTCAGCGGGGCATTGATGAGGCTACTATCGGGCAAGTCTGCTCCAAGGTCTCCCAACCCAGCCGTCTGGTGGTGTCGGCGCACTATCGGTTGTTTTTGCCCGAATATTCGCAGACGGAGGTCAAGATGGCACCTTTGCCTAAGACGGTTTTTTTCTTGTATCTGAAGCATCCTGAGGGCATTGCATTTAAAAATCTGTCGGCGCATCGCAAGGAACTTATGCACATCTATGAAGTGCTGTCTCCCCGCATATCGGTCCATGATTATCAGCGCAGCATCAGTGATGTAACCAATCCTGGCAAGAACTCTATCAACGAGAAGTGTGCCCGAATCCGTGAGGCCTTTGCCTCGGTGGTTGGCGATGCTTTGGCCAACTGCTATTGCGTAACTGGCAAGCGAGGCTTGGCTAAGTCCATTGTGCTGCCGCGCAATCTGGTGGAGTGGGAGGTGCCGATGCCCTGACCACCTTTCTGCAACGGAAAGGGTCCGTTTCATCTGTATTTATAAAGGTTGGTTTATGTTCACTCTTTCTCCCTCCTTTCTATCTGTATTTGTCTCCTGATAGACGAATTTGGTATGATTTTTGCATATGTGTCGGTGTATAATATAATCAGATTCAAGATGCGTTCTTTTTCAGTTCGTATTGAGATTCAAATTAATAATGTTTGATATATGAGGTATCTGTTTTTTACAGTGGTAGCGTTTATGATGGCGGGGGCTTCAATATCAGCCAACCAGTCCATTCCACGCGAAGATGTTTGTTACCAGTCGTCTGCAGTCGGTGTCTCTTATGAGCATGGACAAATTCTGCTTTCTGCATCGTCCAAGGTGGTCGTTTACAATGCCTTTGGCAGTGTGGTCTATCACAACGACCAGGTGCGTACGGTCGATTGTGCATCATGGCAGCACGGCCGTTATGTGGCGGTTATCAACGATACGGAGACGTTCAAATTCTCCATCTGACGTTTTCTCCAACTAAGAGGGAGATTATAAAAAGACAGCGCCACCGATATTCTTCGGCAGCGCTGTCTTTTTTAGGTCTCTATTCTGTCCTTTATTGGGCTTTCAATTCCTCGATGCACTTCTTTAGTGAGTCCTTCCAATAAGGGACCTTCACATCGAATGTGCTCTTTACCTTGGTCTTGTCGAGTACGGAGAAGTGGGGACGTTTCACCTTGCTTGGAAACTCATCGCTGTGGCAAGGCTGAATGTCGCACGTGTTGCCGCTCAGTTCACATATTTCCTTGGCAAAGTCGTACCATGAGCAGACCCCTTCGTTGCTGAAGTGGTAGATGCCCTGCTTGTCGAGACGGTTCTCTGTAATCACCTTGTAAATGACGGCTGCGAGGTCGCCGGCATAGGTAGGAGTGCCCACTTGGTCGAACACAACTTTCAGTGTGTCGTGGCTGGCTGTGAGCTGTTGCATGGTCTTTACAAAATTCTTGCCGAATGGAGAGTAGAGCCATGCGGTGCGGAAGATGATGTGCTTGCAGCCTACACGTTCTATGCTTTTTTCGCCTGCCAGTTTGGTCACACCATATACACCATTGGGTTCTGTCTCCCAAGTCTCTTGACAAGGGGTGCAGCGTTCGCCCTGAAACACATAGTCGGTAGAGATATGTATCAGTGTGGCATCGGCCTCCTTTGCGGCGGTGGCAAGATTCTCCACGGCCTTGTTGTTGAGCAGGTCAGCGGTGCGGTAGTCATCCTCGGCCTTGTCCACATTGGTGTAGGCGGCGCAATTTACAATCACATTGATGTGGTTGCTCTTTACCATCGTGCGGATGGCATCCACATTGGTGATGTCAAGTTCGGCTACGTCGGTGAATATGTATTTGTCAGTACTATTGTCAGCCACGCGACGCATCTCGTTGCCCAGCTGTCCGTTGGCTCCTGTTATCAGTATGTTCATTTGTCTGTATCTGTTAGTCAAAAACCTCGGCGTCTTTCAGACATGGAGAGGTGGTATCTTTAGGAGAAAGTAGAACCTGTGACGGGTCGATGTTCCACGCTACGTTGATGGTAGGGTCGTTATAGATGATGCCGGCTTCACATTTCGGTGCATAGATGTTGTCAACCTTGTAGGTGAAGATGGCCTCCTGGCTGCGGACCACAAATCCGTGGGCAAATCCGCGTGGAATGAACAGCTGCTTTTTATTGTCCTCGGTGAGTTCTACGGCTACATATTGTCCAAAAGTGGGAGAACTTTTGCGTATGTCCACTGCCACGTCCATTACGGCACCTTTAACCACCCGCACCAACTTGGCTTGTGAAAATTCGCCTTTCTGGTAGTGCAGTCCGCGCAGTACACCGAATGACGATTTCGATTCGTTGTCCTGTATGAAGTTTACCTTGCCAACATTCTTCTCGAATTCATCTTGGCGGAAAGCCTCGAAAAAGTAACCACGGGCATCGTTGAACACTTTAGGCTCAATCACCCATACACCCTTTATCTTTTGTTCTGTAAATATCATTGTTGTCTTTTTATTTATTGTCTGTCTATATCCAGCAGCGAGAGAATGTACTGCCCATACAGTGTCTTTTTCAGTGCCTCGCCATTTTTGCGCAGCTGATTATCGTCAATCCAGCCGTTGCGCCAGGCTATCTCCTCGATGCAGGCCACATAGAACCCTTGTCTTTTCTGTATGGTGGCCACAAAGTTGCCTGCCTCCAGCAGGGAGTCACAATTACCGGTGTCGAGCCATGCAAAACCACGTCCGAACAAGTCAACGTGCAGACTTCCCTCATCCAGATACATCTTGTTGAGGTCTGTTATTTCATATTCGCCTCTGGCCGATGGCTTCAGACGCATCACCTTCTCTGTTACGGTATTGTCGTAGAAGTAGAGGCCAGGTACCGCATAGTTTGATTTGGGATGCTCTGGCTTCTCCTCCAGCGAGATTACTTTGCCGTTCTTGTCAAACTCCACCACGCCGTAGGCTTTAGGGTCCTTGACGTAGTAACCGAAGATGGAGGCGCCATTCTTTCGCTCGGATGCTTTGCGTAGCATCGCCGAGAAGTTCTGCCCGTAAAACATATTATCGCCCAGTATGAGGCAGCCGGCATCTCCACTCAGAAAGTTCTTTCCCAGTATGAAAGCTTGAGCCAGTCCATCGGGATGCTCCTGCACTATGTATTCCAGCCGCATCCCTATCTGTTTGCCGTCACCCAGCAGACTCTCGAATACGGGCAAGTCGCGGGGGGTGGAGATAATCAGCACCTCCTTGATGCCCGCCAGCATCAGTGTGGATAGTGGGTAGTATATCATGGGTTTGTCGTAGACCGGCATGATTTGTTTGGAGATGGATTTGGACAGCGGGTAGAGGCGTGTGGCGCTGCCTCCTGCCAATATGATTCCTTTCATAAGCAATGTTATTTTATTCAAAAGGGAGACCTTGGCCTCCCTTCTGGTTAATTCTTGTTTTCGTTGTCTTCGTTTTCTTCCACCTTTGAGTTGGCTCCGTAGGAGCCGTATCCGTACGAACCATAGGAACCGTATCCATACGATCCGTAGGTGCCATATCGGTGGTAGGTGCCATCGCTGCCATACGAGCCCATGCTGCGGGCTCCGTTGAGAATGCAGGCCATGTGCTTGAACTGTTTGCTCTTGTATAGACGTTCCAATTCTGGTAGTGCCGAACGCTCAAATTTACCTTCACGGACGATAAAGAGTACCAAGTCTGCCAACTTGCCCACAATGGAGGCATCGGCCACAACATTGAGTGGCGTACAGTCAACGAATACATAATCGTAGCGGCTGCGTACCGCTTCAATCAACATCTTCAGTCGCTCGGTCAGTAGCAGCTCCGATGGGTTTGGAGGCAACACACCGCATGGCAGAATGTCCAGATTGGAATTCAGACGGGTTGGTATAATCAGATTGTCGATGTCATTGTCCTGGTTACTCAGATAGGTTGATACACCGCTGCGGCATGAGCCGAAGCGGTTGCTGAGCTCGCCTTTTCGCATATCCATATCTATCAGCAGCACTTTCTTGTTGGTCAGGGCCACACTCATGCCGAGGTTGGTCGCCACAAAGGTCTTTCCTGAGTTCTGGAAGAAGGAGGTGCACATGATAATCTTGGTGTCTTTGTCCGATGCGGCCATAAAGGTGAAGTTGGTACGCAGCACACGGAACGCCTCGTTGGCAAAGTCTCGTTTCTTGTCTTCCACAACTATCACCACTGGCAGCGGCATCTTCGATTTCTCTTGTATCTTGGCGGTCAGCGGAACGGAGCCCAAGTATGGTATGGAGAGTTTCTCCAGGTCTTTCTTTCCGCGAATGGTACCATCCATGGTGTCGAGCAGCCAGAATATGCCCACAGGAAAAGCAAAGCCCAGAAGGAAGGCAATGGCCAGTATCTGTTTCTTTTTAGGACTGATAGGTTTGTCCTCGCCTCTTGGTGGGGTGATCATTCTTATGTTGCTGACCATCAGACTGCCTGACAATTCATTTTCCTCCCGCTTTTGCAGCAGATAGAGGTAGAGTGATTCCTTGATTTTTTGTTGACGGCCGATTGACAGCAGATATTTCTCTTGTTTGGGATTCTCGGCAATCTTCTGATGTATCTGACCTTCCTTGCCACGCAGGCTGTTGGCTTGCAGGGTGTATGAATGAATCAGGTTGGCCAGCGATTTGTCGATTGAGTTGCGCATTCCTTTGAGGGAGTAGTCCAGTTCCACCACCAGCGGGTTGCGGGTACTACTGTTGGCTATGAGACGGTCACGCTTCATTACCATATCGTTATAGCTGGTAATTTGGGTGCTGACTCCGTTGTCGGTCAGACCCGAGTTGGCCGGCAACATAGAGGGCTTGTCTTCTGGCGCATCCAGCACCTGCTTGATATATTTGGCAATGGCCAGCTGGTTGCTGATGTCGAGTGCCTTTCCCGAATATTCATTTGATTCTTGCAGACAGTTGGCACCTTCCAGTTGCACATTGGTCAGCAGTTGGCTGCTCTTGTATTGTTCAATGTTGTTGTCTATGCCTCCTAATTCCTGCTCTATGATGAGCAGACGTCCGTTGATGAATTTCGAGGTGTTGATGGCTGACTGTTTTTTATCCTCAATCCGCTCGCGTGAGTAGATGTCGAGCAGTGTGTTGAGCACATCTTCCGCTTTCTGGGTCGAGAGGTCGGTATAGCTGAGGGTAAGCACGGAGGCTTTCTTGTCAGCCAGTTCTATGTTTAGGCTCTTGCAGTAGCCGTCGGCCAGCTTGTTGGCGTCTGTCTTGCTGATGCCGATTTCGCGGTCAATGTCGTCGGTTTTGAATGTGGAGGATGGGGTTATTACCACCTGCCCGATGGGGGTGTTGACATTCTGATAGGCGCGGACCTCCATTTTGCTTTTTATCTTGACCGGTTTCTCTTCCTTCTTGTCAAATTTCACAAACTCGGACAACTCGTATTTGTCTGCGGACAATATTTTTACTTTGAAAGAGAATACATCATCGTCTTCCGATTTGGCAAAGGTGGCGGAGATAGGAGTCGTCTTGTATAGCTCATCATCGCGCAGAAATTGGTGCTCGGTATAGCTGATGTTTAACTTCAACTGCTTTATTACCAGATACATCAGATAAGGCGATTGCAGTGCCTGCATCTCATCGTTCACATTCGATTTGGAACTGAACATACCCAAATTGGACAATTCTGACGATACGCTGTTCATGGCTGATTCGCCTTTTTCGTCATCCTTTATCAGAATGGTGGTGGAACGTGAATAGGTGCGTGATGCGTGCTGCAGGTAGAGTGCCGCTATCACCATGAAACAGATGACCGACAGCACAATCCACCATCGTTTGACGATGATGATGTCGAGGATGGTCCGCCATTGCAAGGCGTCTTCTGTTTCCTGGTTTTCTTGTGAGGAATTATTTTCGAGTTCAGTATTGTCTAATGTGTCCATGTCAGTGGAGAATGATTGTCAATTATTTATAGAATACCACATACAGTGTGGCAAGCACCGAGGCAACGCTGAGCCACAGTGAGGCCGACTTTACGCTGTTGCCGTTGACGGTAGATTGTCCTGCCCGCACCTTGTTGGGTGCCACGTAAATGATGTCGTTCTGCTTAAGGTAGAAGGCGGGGGACTTGAAAACACTGTCGGAGCGGATGTCCATCTTGTAAGAGATGCGGCTGTTGCCGTCCTCGCGCATCACATATATCTGGTCGCGGCGGCCATAAATGGTGAGGTCGTGCGCCATTGACAGGGCTTGCAGCACCGTCAGGTGGTTGTCGGTTATCTGGTACGTGCCGGGAGAGTTCACCTCGCCCATGACGTATATCTTCATGTTGTTGTAATTGACCGTCACCACAAAGTCATTAAGCAGCTGGGCTTCCTTTATCTTGCTCTCGACCAGCTGTCGCACCTCTTCGCGGGTAAGTCCAGCCACATGCAACTGTCCGATGATAGGGTAGTTGATGTTGCCTTGATTGTCGACGGTATATCCCATGATGGTATTGGAGGCATACAAATTGGTAGAAGCTCCCGATTGGTACGATACGATGGGCATATTGAGGATGGCCGACAGCTCTGGGTCTTTACACGATACCACTATCGATAGCTCATCGCCCGGCTCTACCTTTATCTCGGCTATGTTTGGAATGCTTTCTTTCTGATTCAGATGCAAATCCTGCAAATATAGTATGTCTTTCTGCGAATTGCATGCGGAGAGAAATAGGCAGAGAGATAAGAAAAAAAAGATCTTTTTCATTTTGAAAATATGCGTACAATTGAATTTACAAAGTTAGCCTAAATAAATCATTTGGCAAAACTTTTATCGTTCCTTTATCACCCATTTCTCCACTCCTCGCGTCTTGGTGGAGAAATTCACGCCGATGCTGAACAAAGGGCGAGGGTCACCTGCAAACGGGGCGGCATAGTTGTTGGTGGCAATCTGCTTCAAAGCCTCGTCGGCACTGCCGTCGAGCTTGCACTCAATGATATAGATATAGTCAGTGGTCTTGATAATGACATCGATGCGGCCCTGACTGGTGGGGTACTCCACCTGCACATAAAAACCCATGATGCGGAACAGCAGAAACAGCGTGTTCTGGA
>CALMUD010000247.1 GCA_937872735.1 uncultured Bacteroidales bacterium | reverse complement strand
CTACCTTGGCAGCATCCTCCGCCCTGCGTATCTCGGGCATATCGCGAAGCACCTTCTGATAGTAATATGAAATATAAAGTTCAAACTCTGAATTCAGACCGGGCAAGGCCATCTCCTCATCGTTCTCCACATCCTGCGCATTAGTAGGACGGAATCGCGCTATCAGTTTTTCGAGTTGCGAATATTCCATATCATGCTTCAGCTGCGCTGACAGTCCGTTATCTTTCAGATACTGGGTAAATCGCCAATCAATGAGCGTGTCCAGTATCTCGTCCTTGTCATAAGCCTCGGTCAGCAGCTTGGCACCATACAGCTCATTGCACACACTCCACTCCTTGGGACTGGAATGGCGGAACCGATTGAAACTGACAAAGCGATGCGTGGACAGTTGCTTGTAGACCGCTGCAAAATCGCCTGACAGCTTGATGCTGTTGGTATCTATATCGGTCTCCACCTCTGCCCCGGAATCCATGGCAAGCGTATCGCTGCTCGCATTGCTGCTGGCATCTTTGGAATGACAAGCCGACAAAAACAGGAACGACACCAGCCACAAGGTTATGTATATGTGTTTTTTCATTGTAGTCATCATTTTGACAATCACAAAAATAACATTTAATATTAAACAAGAAAAAACATTTGGCCAAAAACAAGCTTTCGCTTCTCTATTTTGCTTTGTTGCTGGTGCTTATAGTAAGTCTATTATCTATCATTCGGGTGAGATATTGCTGCATCTGGGCTTTCACTATCAGTTCCATACGGTTCTGCATCGCTGGCAATTTGCCCACCAGATTGGTGCGCAGCATCGGATCCTGACGAAGATTATACATCGAGACCACTCTATGCCCGTCAAACTGGAGCATATAATCGCCCTGCATGATTTGGTAGAGCGGGTTGTTATAGTTCACTGCATATTCGTCGGGTTGATAGTTGGTGAGCACATCATGGCCAAAGGCAATGTAGGGTTTGTCATAGTTGAGATAACCCAGCACACTCGGCATGATGTCGGCTTGGCAGGCTATCTGGTCTTTCACCCCTTTCAGATTGCTGCCTGGCTGATAGAACAAAATCGGAATGGAATACAGTTTTTCGTCAGTCCGGTACTCATCGTGGGTCACCTGGTTGGTATGGTCGGCAGTTATCACAAACAGTGTATTCTTGTACCAAGGCATGCGTGAAGCCGTCTTGAAGAATTGGCGCAGGGCATTGTCAGAATATCCGATACATTTGTGTATGGGGTTCGTGCCCAACGGAAATTTGCCGACATATCGGTCGGGAATACGGAATGGATGGTGCGACGAGGCGGTAAACAGCGCCGTCATGAATGGCTGGTGAAACTCGTTCATCTTTTGGGCATAGAATTGCAGGAACTCTTCATCCCAGATGGCCCAGTGCCCGTCAAAATCTTTGCTGCCTCCAAAACGGGGGTCTTTGTCATATTCCGTCATCCCATAATAGTCCTTGAATCCCGCCAGCTTGGCATACGACGAGAATCCCATGGAACCGTTGGGTGCCCCATGGAAGAAGGCGGTGTAATATCCTTTTCCGTCAAGTTCCGAGGCGATGCTGTTGATGCGGTTGTTGGAGTAGGAGGTCAGCACAAAAGGCTCCTCAAACATTGGGATGCTGGAGAGTACCGACGGCATGGCGTCGATGCTCTTGCGTCCTGTGGCATAGGAGTAGCGGAAAGTGTAGCCTTGCTGATAAAGGGAATCAAGGAAAGGGGTGAATCCTTTGTAGTGGCCGCCTTCCAGCCCATGATTGAAGTAGCCAGAATATTCCTTGCCGAAACTCTCAAGTATAAGCACCACCACGTTCATCCGTTTGAACGGGCCTTGCGGATGTGGCACATATATGGGGCTGAACACTTGATTCATGGTGGCATCGCTGGCAAAGAAATGCGGATTCTGGTAAGTCTTGTTGTTGATGGTCCGGTACATGCAGAATGGCGTGTTGAGAACAATGGCGGCTTCCGTACTCTTGTCAACGTACTGGTTGGCATTGCTCAGCGTGATGGGACGGGTATCGCGGGTGAATCCGCCTCTCATTCCCACTACCATCATATAGATGCACAGACACATCAAACCCAACTGTACCGGATAGTATATTTTAGCCGACTGGCGGGCGGCCGGTGCGGTATCCGA
>CALMUD010000246.1 GCA_937872735.1 uncultured Bacteroidales bacterium | reverse complement strand
GTAACCTTGGCAGACGGTTTAATCCAGAGTGGCAGACGGTTACTGCTCTTGCCCTCCACATAGTCGAGATACTGCTCCATATCTGGAGCAAGTTTACGGAAGACGGCCCACACACGGGCATCGCAAAACCGATGGGCTGAAAACGACATAGGGTCGTACGCATCGGAGAAACTGAAATCCTTGTTTTTACCAGAGAAATAACCCTTCTCACGGGCAAAAGAGATGACATCCTTGGAATAACGGCAATTAGCTCTGTCACTGAGCGGGAATGTAGTGATGCGGGAGTGGTTGGCATGCACACAAACACAATCATCGGGCACACGCCGGGCCACCCACACCGCACCCTTGATGTCAGGGCCCTTGCCTATCATCTCCAGAATCCACACATTGTCAGGGTCGGCTATGGTAAAAGACTCACCAGCACTGCAATAGCCATATTGGTCAACCAGGTCGGTCATGACACGAATGGCATCCTCCGCAGTTTTGGAGCGCTGCAAGGTGATATAAATAAGGTTGCCATAGTCAAGAATGCCCGTAGTATCGAGCAACTCCGAACGGCCGCCAAAAGTAGACTCGGTGATGCAGACCTGATACTGGTTCATATTGCCCAGCACCTCATAGGTGAAAGGGGCTTCCTTGATGCGACCTTGATACTTACGGGTATCCCAGCCATAAACATCGTGCATGGCATACTTGGCATGCTCGGCGGCGGGATATTGCGACAATTCACCATAAAGGTAATAAGAGTCGACCGAATAGGTACAGAAGGTGGAGCCGTCGGCCGAGCACCCCTTTCCCACCATAATATTGGTACCAGCAAATCCAGCCGCACACACCACCAGGGAGGCAGCCAGCAATTTCAATCGGCGTGTAATCATATAGCAGAACTCATATTTTAAACATCAATAAAAAATCTTGGTTTCAAGCACTCCTTTGTTCTTGCAGTAGTCTACCACCTCCACCCTGAGCGTGTGGTTGCGCCCCTCGGCCAGTCCTGCTTTACGCAGGTCACAGCTGATGCGGGCCGTCTTGGGGTCATATTCAAACAGCACCCATTTGCCGTCAATATAGCCATTATAGGTGTCTATGCCTGACAGGTTGTCTCTGATTTTAAGTTTCAGCACAGGGAATCGGCGCAATTTAAGGATATGTTCCGCCCCGATGGTCGGCGCCTTGTCGTCCTTGTAAACGGCCATACGGCAAAGGGCTGGAGCCTTACCTACCATATATCCCCTTACATACTCCGCATTGACAGTGCCGCACACCTGATTCTTGTCATTCAGCTTAGCCAGCACATACTGGTTCTTGTGCGGCAACACATCGCTCAATATCTTGACCGAGACGTCGGCAGGAGAATGCAGTGGCACATTCTTGGCCCCGAAATCATAAATATCTGAATAAAGATTGGAGGTGGGAGCCGGTTTCATATCCTTGAAATAGATAGGGACATCGGTATAGAGTGCATCCTTGGGCAAACGCAGCAAAAACGATTTGCGGCTGATGGCATTGGCGTGGCCAGCACGGAACATAGACGTATAGCCCATAGGGACTGACGACAGAGAACCGCGCTCACCTCGTATATTGAATGAAATCCGGTTTTTATGTCCGAAATCATCCTCCACCTCAATCACTATCGGATAAAGACGGTTCTGGTTGACCGTAAGCACACCATTGCGCACCAATGGAGCGTAAAAATGGAGCGGGTTGCCCTTGTCCTTCGAGAATTTCACATAATACTCCTTGGTATGCATCAGCTGGTCATAATCGACAAGGCTATTGACAGCCTTTTTCTCATCAAAAAGAAAATTTTGAAGAGTCACTTGAGAGACAAGCCTTCCATCGACGTAGAGACGCATCTTGCGGACACCATAGGAGAAATAGGTACCCGACATATAGTCGGAAGCCTTGACAGCAAACGACACATTGCCCCAAGCCCTGACCGTGGAGCCATTGCGCAACGTGGCCCGGCCGATGTTGCACAGATAACGCATCTGCGACACTCCGTTCACCTCTCCGCTGCCAGGCACCCCATATATTTTGACTCCAAAAATCTTAGGAGATTTGTCATCCTGAATACCGAACACCTTATTATATATAACGGGGTTCATCATAGTGCCATCGGCCGTGCGCCGCACCTCAAAATGAAGGTGAGGTCCCGCCGAGCCTCCCGTATTGCCAGATATGGCAAACTGCTGGCCATGCTTCACAGGAAAATCGGAAGGGCGGAACTCTACCGTGACGTCATAGCGGCGCTGGCGATACTGCTCCCTGCGCACCGCCGAATCCAATTTGCCCAAAAAGCCGTTAAGATGTCCATATACTGTGGTTATTCCTCCTGGATGGTTAATCATCACCATCTTGCCATATCCGCTGGGAGTGATAACCACTCTCGCTATATAGCCATCAGCCACCGCATAGACCGGCAAATCGACCTGCCCGCCAGTACGGAAATCCCATCCGCCATGAAAATGATTGGGACGAAGCTCGGCATACGACCCCGACAAGGTGGTAATCTCGGGCAACGGCTTCACAAACACAAGACCTCCAGCCTTAACGGCTGGCGAGAGATAAGACAATGCGACTAATGATAATGCAACTATTTTTTTCATTTTAACAAAAAAGCCATTCTTTAAATAGGAAAAAACTCTGGAGAGCCTCCGAGATGAATGATAAATAAAGAGATGGGATATTTTCAACATTTATTATTCTGAGTCGCACCTAAGACAGGTGCAAAAAACTCACAAATGTCAAAGTTAATGAAAATTGATGACAAATGGCAAGGAGTTGGCGAGAAAAGCCCCTTATAAAAGATGAGAAAACCAAGATACTGACCTGCTGAAAAAAGAAGAATCATAAGAAATGGAAAATTAAAAAGGCTTATATGCAACAATGTTGCAATATCAGACTCAATATAATGAAAAATACCCTATATTTGCAATTGTAATCGGTCCTGATGACTAGAAATACAGATGTAGAAAAAAACAAAAACGGCAATCATGATGAGCGACAAAAACAAAGAACACATCGTACTCGTACTGCAAATATTGTTGGGAGTGCTATTCATTTTCTCTGGGTTCGTAAAAGCGGTAGATCCGCTAGGTGGCCTATATAAAATCAACGACTACCTCACTGCTTTCCATTGGGATTGGCTGAAGGCGCTCGGATTCATAGGCACCATACTGCTGTCGGCAGCCGAGTTCACAATGGGCGTTTGTATGCTGCTGGGTGTCCGCATCAAGTGGACTACCATCTGCGTGCTGATATTCATGGCCTGCATGACACCACTCACCTTGTATTTAGCCCTATACAATCCAGTAACCGATTGCGGCTGCTTTGGCGATGCTCTTGTGATAACCAACTGGGAGACTTTCGGAAAGAACATAGTAATAAGTACCCTGGCCATACTGGTATATGTATGGCGCAAATACAGCCACCGCGGATACTGTGCAAAGGCTGAAATAGGAATAGCCGCCTACACCATGATAGCAGTCAGCGGCCTCTCGTTCTACTGTATGCGCAATCTGCCACTGATTGATTTTCGTCCTTACACCATCGGCACCAACGTGCCAATGGCTATGCAACTGCCAGCCAACGCCAAACGCGACTCCATAAAAACCACACTCGTCTATGAGAAAAATGGTGTGCAGAAAGAATTCACCATAGACAACTACCCACAGGACAGCACATGGAAATTTGTAGACTCAAAGAACGAAGTGATAGTAAAAGGAGATGTGCCAAAGATTCACGACTTCACATTGGAAGATCCTGAGCAAGGCGAAATAACCGATGATGTGCTCAACGATTCCAACTACGTATTTCTGCTGGTGGCACACAATCTGAGTGAATACAACCTGCTGACCAACCCTGCAGGAGCACACACCGAATACGCCGATAAGGTGAACGATGCCTATGAATATGCCAAGAGCAACGGCTACAAATTCTATTGTATGACGGCCAGCGGCACCGAAAGCGACGAAATGGCCAATTACATCAAAAAAACAAAGGCTACCTATCCATTTGTCAATTCTGATGAGATAATGCTGAAGACCATCATTCGCTCCAGCCCAGGATTGATGCTTATAAAGAAAGGTATCATCATGGGCAAATGGAGTGTACAGAACCTGCCAACATTCAGTGAGCCACTCGACAAGTGCGAGCTGGGCCAGCAACAGTCCACCCACCCACTGCGCAACACAATCATATTCTTCATTTTGTTCTGCCTGCCACTGGCTGCTGCCTTTGCCATCAGCAAAAAGAGAGCAGAAACAAAATAAACGAGCAGAGAAATACGTTAAAAAAAACGAAGAATAGAACAAAAAGTAGATTTAAAATAATAGTTTTGAATTGTTAGTTTTTATTTACCATCAGGAACTACAAATTTGCACATTATTTGTATCTTTGTCAGATGTATAAAGACCAATAGGCAAAAGAAAAAATAAAATAAAAAAACAAATAAAATGAAAAAAGCATTTTTAATACTGGCTGCATTTGCCTGCATGGCAATCAATGCAATAGCTGGCAACGGCCCCGAAGCGACATTCGCCAAATCGACTTACGACTTCGGCACTTTCTCTGAAGAAAAGGGGAAAGTAACTCACGTATTCGAATTCACCAACACGGGCAAAGAGCCAGTGATACTGCAAGATGTGAAAACATCATGCGGCTGCACCACTCCAAACTGGACCAAGACTCCAGTTGCACCAGGAAAAAAAGGACAAGTGGCTGTAACTTATAACTCAACAGGACGTCCTGGACAATTTTCAAAGACAATTACCGTAACGTCTAATGCTGGCGAAAGCCGCTTGATGATAAAGGGAGAAGTACTGCTGAAAAGAGATGCAGCAAAACTGGAAAAAAAATAAAAACAATTGTAATAAACAATGAAAAGATTGACTATTATGTTTGCAGCAGCACTAAGCTGCGGAATTGCAAACATGAGCAACACAATGGCTACCACCCCCAAGAAGGTGCCATCAGCCGCAACTGCAATTAACGACAGTATAGCAAATGCACCCCAACTGACATTCACAACTACCAGCCACGACTTCGGTACATTCCAAGAGGAGAAGGGCAAAGTGACTTGCACATTTGGGTTCAAAAACACGGGTAAAAGCCCATTGGTATTGCAGAAAGTGAGAGCCAGCTGTGGATGTACCACTCCCAACTGGACCAAGACTCCTGTAGCAGCAGGCGATACCGGTTTCGTTACCGCCACCTACAATGCCAGCGGACGTCCAGGTGCTTTCACCAAGACCATCACTGTAACATCTAACGCAGGTGCAGACCAGCGTCTGACTATCAGAGGTGAGGTCATTCCCCGTGTAAAGAAGGTTGAAGAGGAATATCCATTCGAGATAAAGGATGAGGTAAGAATTAAGAACCAGAATGTTTATTTACGTGCCATAGACTACCCTAACACCAAGTCAGAGCGCATCCAGATTGTGAACAACAGCGGAAATCCAGTAGATATTTCGTTTGCCAATGTTCCTAAATATCTGACAGTGAAGATGAACAATACCAAGCTGACTCCAAAACAGAAAGCTGACATTGAAGTAACATTCAACAGCAAGGATGCCAACGATTGGGGCGAGGTTCACGCCACTTTCGATATTCTGGTCAACGGAAAATCGGGAGGCAACGACAAGAAGGTGAACATTAATGCTACCGTACGTGAGAACTTTGCCAATATGACTCCAGAGCAGAAGTCAAACGCTCCAGTTCTGAAAGTGGACAACACCGTAGAATTGGGAACCATCGCAGCTGGAACCAAGAAGAAGACTTACAAATTCTCCGTTACCAATGATGGCAAAGACCTGCTTTACATCCGCAAGGCAAAGAGCAATAACGACAATGTCAAGGTTGAATACCCTGCCAAGCCTATCAAACCAGGAAAGAAGGGTGATATAAAAGTAACTGTCAGCACTGAGAACCAGAAGCCTGGCAAATTCAACTACAGAGTTACCATCATCTGCAACGACCCTACACGCAGCACCACTGGTGTTCAGCTGTCAGGCGAAGTTAAATAAAAGAACGATATCCGCCCAAGCGGACGTCAATAATAAAAGAAAAGGGGATGTTCCGAAAGGAGCATCCCCTTTTCCTTTTCAACAAAGCCACTTCTAAAAATGTTTTTCTCATCGTTTTTGCGTAAGTTTGTTATCAAATGCGAAACAGTAAATGGAAACGATAATAAGAACAGGGCGAGCTATATTGGCAGCAGGCTGTCTGGCCATGCTGCTTACAAGCTGCGGAAATGCAAGTACCCAACAGCAGAACGGGAAAGACAGCGTTGCTGTGGGAAAAACAGACCCTGCCTACGACGTTGTGCACGACATCAGCCTTTGCTCGCGGCTCTACACCACCGAATGTCACCTGCACAAAATTGTGGTATACGACGACCGTACAGAGGTATATGTATCGGGACATGAATTATTCGGCAAGCCAGGAGACCGAAAGATTGCCATACCCATCGACGCCACTGTAAAGGCATACATTGACTTCAGCAACTTCTCCGACAATAATGTAAGGATAGGTGCCGACAGTTCCTTGCACATCATCCTGCCAGACCCAAAGATAGAACTGACGGCCTCAAAAATAGACCATACCGGCGAGCGGGAATTCACCTCATTCTATCGCGAAAAATTCAGCGAGGAAGAGAAACAAAAATATGCCAAGCAGGGACTAGACCATATCATCAAGGTATTGCCACAGCAGAAGATAATAGAACATTCCCGTCTGAGCGCCACGCATCTGCTGATACCTATTCTGAAGAAAATGGGATATAAGGAAGACCGCATCACCATAGAATTCAGGGACGGCATAAATGACGCCAATCTGACCAATCCGGATATGCGCCCTCTAATAGAGGTAACCAACGAGCAATAAAACAGAAAACCATGCGAAGAAAAGACAGAGAAAAAGACGAGGCATTTGCCTTGCAAATGGTGGATAAATGCAAATTTGCAACGGTGGCAATGGTGACACCAGAGGGGAAACCATACTGCGTTCCATTGTCAATAGTAAGAGTAGGAAACCTCATCTACTTTCACAGCGCGATGAAAGGAGAAAAGATTGACAACCTGAAGGCGAACCCGCAAATCTGCATGGCCTGCGTGGGCGATGTGGAACCACAGAAGGACAAATTCACTACCGCCTTCGAGTCTGCTGTGGTAAAAGGGAAAGCCGAACAAGTGACCGACAGTCAAGAAAAAATAGAGGCTCTGCGTGCCATCTGCCTGCGCTATACTCCCGAAAACATGGCTCAGTTTGACCAAGCAATAGCCCACAGCCTGAATGTGACCGATGTGTGGCGCATCAGCATGGATGAGGTGACAGGGAAAGCCAAAGTGGTGCATAAAGAGGATAAATAGCAGACAGGACTTCAATAGGGACAAACAAAAATCAGCAATAAAATGATATTCTATTTTTCGGCAACCGGCAACAGCAGATATGTGGCACAACAAATAAGCAAAGCCACGGGTGAAGAAGCATACGACCTGCTGAAAATAATGGGGAGAAGCCGTAAAAATGCCGAAAAGGCAGGAGAGGAAGCACAAACAATATGTGTGAACGGACTATCGGCAGACGAACGGATAGGCATTGTGAGTCCCACCTATTATTTCGGTCTTCCTCCCATTGTCACCCGATTCATTCAACAGATAAAAGTCCAGCAGCCACCCTATCTATACTTTGTAGCCACCTGTGGAGCCATGAGCGGGTGGACCAGCGGATATGCCCGACTGGCTCTGAAAAAGAACGGACTGCGCCTCGACGCCACCTACAGTGTGAAGATGCCCGACAGCTGGACCCCGATGGCAGACCTGAGCGATGAAAGAAAGGTCAGTGCCATCAACAACGCTGCCGAAAATAAGATAGCCAACATCTGCCAACAGATAACAGCAAAAGAGAAAGGGAACCACACACACGGCAGCGTTCCACACTTTCTGGCCCATCTGTCGCAAAAATGGGGATACGAAAGTTCTCGCCAGACCAAACACCTGCATGTGGATACCAACAAATGCAATGGCTGCGGCCGTTGCTACAACCTATGCCCCACCCAAAGCATCAATATGGGCAAAGGCTATCCCGAATGGGTCAGCGGCCAATGTCTGATGTGCCTGGGCTGTCTGCACCGCTGCCCCAAATTTGCCATACAATATGACAACAAGACGCAGAAACATGGCCAATATCAGCACCCGGAAGCAAAATAAAAATCCCCACGGCATAAACCGCAGGGAATATATCAGATCAAAAGAAATGGAAGAGAAACAAAGTCAGGCACCCAAGAAGATGTGATTTTCGTTGGCAAGGGTACGCAGATTGATAAGAGCATAGCGCATACGTCCCAGTGCGGTATTGATGCTGACACCCGTAGCCTCAGCAATCTCCTTGAAACTCAAATCCTGATAGAAACGCATTTTGAGAACTTCTCGCTGAGCCTCAGGCAATGAATCAACCAATTTGACCAAATCGGCATACACCTGTTTCTCAATCATCTCATCCTCCACATTCTTGTCATAAATCTGAATGGTATCGAAAATGGAAGGCTCCCCCTCGCCATCGGCCTCTCCCGACACCAGATTCTCAGCCGAATCTCTGCGGAAGTGGTCAATGACCAGATTGTGCGCAATGCGCATCAGCCAAGCCACAAACTTGCCATTCTCTTTGTAACGATTTTGGCGGATAGTAGAGACCACCTTGATAAAAGTCTCCTGAAAGAGGTCGCTCGCCACGTCCTTGTCTTTCACCACCATGTTGATGTACGAAAAAACCTTTCTCTTGTACCTACACAGAAGAACATCAAATGCAGAGTCATCTCCATTTGCATACATCTGGACCAACGCTTCGTCGGTCAACTGATTCAAAGCATCCATAATCTTTGTCTTTTATATTAAAATTCAAAGTAGGAGTTCAATCGATAGGCATTAAATTTATAGGATTATTACTATTTTTTCGTCACTCACAAAGTAACAAATAAAACATAAAAAAAAGAATATTTTTCGTCAAAAAAATATTCTTTTAGGAGGAAATGACCTTTTTTAATGATTAACAGACTACCTGAGCCTTAGGAACAAAAAAAGCGGAGTTGTCCAATTTGAAACCACGAAGCAAGTCTGCCACAGCCATCCGCTTCTTTCCTGGCATCAGCACCGACAACAACCCAATATAGCCATCAGCAGCAGCCACCTTGATGAACGACTTACCATCGGTCAACACCGAACCCGGCTTGACGGCTGCCCCATCTGCAGGCAACTTTTCTGCCTTATAAATCTTGACAGGTACCTGAGAGCCATCGGCCAACTGCAACTGGGCCCAGGCCGCAGGATAAGGAGAAAGGCCACGAATCAGATTATAAATATTCTTGACGGGCTGGCTAAAATCAATCAGGCAAGTATCTTTAAATATTTTAGGAGCCGGCTTCAATTCGGCATTAGAGAGGAACAATTCATCCTGCGGTTTGGGATGAATATCGCCTCTGATGATAGCATCGACCGTCTGAAGAAGAAGGTCAGAACCAAGAAACATCAATTTGTCATGAATGATGCCCACGTCATCGGTATCGGCAATAGGCACCCTTTCCTGCTGAATAATCTTGCCCGTATCAATTTCCTTGTCGAGAAAGAAAGTGGTAACGCCCGTTTCCTTCTCGCCATTGATGATAGCCCAGTTGAGCGGAGCCGCTCCCCGATATTGAGGCAGAAGGGAGGCATGCAAATTGAAGGTTCCCAAACGCGGCATAGCCCATACCACCTCAGGCAGCATACGGAAAGCCACCACCACTTGCAGGTCGGCCTTCAGCAGTATGTGGAGATGGCATTAAATTATCTAAGAGTTGAAGACATATCTTCAGATTTATCTTTTAAACAGTATGCGGTAGATGAT
>CALMUD010000245.1 GCA_937872735.1 uncultured Bacteroidales bacterium | reverse complement strand
AAGCCAACATATTTTTGCAATGATCCCCCGACTTGTGATGAAGCACAGCTGCCTGGTTACATATTTTGCACTGCACCGTCTGCGCCCACAACTGCTTACGTAACGGCAAAGACGATTCCAACTGGCAGGCAAACCGTTCACTTTGCACCGTATTGGATTCGAGGGGCAACAATAAACCCGAGGGCATGTGGCTGCCATCACAATGAATGACAGCCGTATTATTTTCTATCAGTTGAGCCATCAATCCCTCTGTGATGGTTATCTGCTGATTGTCGAGAACCACCACCCCTACATCTTCCAACGGGACAATCCGCTCCGCAGACTGTTGTTCTTCAACAGAAAGTCCTCTGTTCCTCTTCTCCACCTCTAGCAAAAGGACACGCAACTGTCCGTTATGCAAAGACAAATATGCAGGATTGGAAAAACAGAGTGTACGTTTTATCATATTTTTTCACCATTTAGCATGACCACTTCACCTATTCTACTCACCTTGATTGGGACACAAGTTTCCTTTATCTTGTTACCATCTAACGACATTTGTGATTTATTTCCAGACTCAAATTCAAGACCATCCCTTATCATACTTGCAACTGAACAAGAAATAAAATAACATTTTTTATCTATCGAGGTAGACACCATTTTATAGATACGAGATTTATCCAAAGGCAGGGCATAAACACCTGATTTCAGTTCATCAGCAGTAGGCAAATAGACCAAATCGGTGGGCGACAATGAAAATAAAAACCGATGACCAGCCTCATCCGTTTCAGGAACCGGGCTTAACCCTTTCTTTTCTCTATCCACTACCACATTTAGCGGAATTGAACTGTAATACCGTTTGCCATCGGCATCTACATAAATAGCAAAATAGAGATTGGTACCTTTATCCGCCTCTACATACTTTTTAGACTTGTTGCCAGTCTGACCCACCGCATACTTGTTGGCTTGCTCACATCTTCTAACCTTATAGATTGGCTTATGATCCTTGCCTCCGTTCAGCTCTTTGATATGTTCATTCAAATCAGCAATACCTTCTGCCGTAAAAGCGTCAGCAGGATGCTCAAGATATTTATTCAAATGAGCATACAATATCTTTTGAATACCCGTATCTGTTATTTTGGAGATTTTACTTTCTATCTTTCCCTTGCTGCTTTCCGAACCCAAATAAGAACCCAAATCGCTGATAAAACGTGTGGCATAATAATGTTCACCCGCCTCTTCGGAAAAATAATAGACTTCCACCTTTTTACTAGTCACATCGCTCCAAACCTCTTTATTCTCGTCAAAATACTTTTTCATCCGTTTGGCATCATATCCGAGCGTCAACAGTTCCTGAATTTTCACCTTCAAATCATTGTCCACAATCATTTTAGGCGTTTTCAGAGCGACATTGAACTGTACCTGTTTTTTCAGTTTCAGATTAACCAAACCGAAAACAGTATCCTTGTGCATAGATTTGCGGATAGCCCAATTCTGCCCAGCCTGCACCGCCTTTACCTTTTTTCCATTCTCATAATGCAAATAATGATTAGAAGTACGATTGATGACCCGCTGGTTCTGTTTGAAGCTGACAATAATATTTTGCAAAGCAGTACGAACATCCTGCGTAAAAGTAGGCCAAGGCTTCTTCAACACCCACGAATAGTTGCCATTACCCTCAGAGGAATCCTTGTCGCAGATAATCCGTTGCAATTCTGTTCGGGAGATGGCCGCATTCTTGCGAGCAGATTCGTTGTTAAGATATTTAACAATGTCGCGACTGGCACAAGCTATTACAATGGCATCCATGGCATGATGGCGGTGGTCGATTCGCTTTTTATTAAGGTTTATACCCTCAGGCATAATAGGAATAACCTGTCCTGACTGATTGGTAGAAACATAATGATGTTCCGGGTCTATTTCCTCCATCCGTTTGAAACGAGGCAAAATAATCTCATTCCAAATATCCTTTATTCCCCAGTCCTTTTTCTCTCTGTCGGTAATTGAGCCGTTGGTGGGAATCAGGTTTTTGGAAATATCTTCCTGCTCATACGTTCCATCATCCAGTTTAGCACGAACCACATTTGACAAAAGCGACTTGACATATTTGCTGATATAGCGGCTATCATTGAGCTGACGCGAGATGAAATCATCAGGAATCTCGTCCATTAACAAACGTTTCATTTTACCCTGATTAGAAGCAAAAGTTTTTTTCACATGCGCCTCATACTCATCCAAAGCTAAAATTTTTACAGATTTGCCCATACCCAACGGAACAATTTCACCTTGGTGCTTGGCAATGAACTGATGTCCCAGCATGTTGGTCTTAAGTTGATTGACTTCGGCCTCACAAATGACTTTATTTGATAAAGAATCATCAAAATAGACAGCCTTAGGAATCACATGTTCAATCTGATAAGCAGGAGTAAAGAGTTTTGAGAGAGGAATCGGTTTTCCCGTATAAGGAGAACAGCATTTTTGGTCTATCCACTCCTTATAGCGTATCACATCTGAAAGGGAAGGCTTTTTATCCAAAGAGTTAAGATTCTTTTGGATAGCAACAATATCTGCAGGCATATCACCAGCATTAGCAAGAGCCTCATCTTCATAAAGATGAAGAATATCTTGCTGCATGGGTGAATAAGGACGCACCCCCTCTATTCCAAATCGGGGATCAATAAATTCAGCCAGCAATGCCTTGATTCTCATATTAGAATATTCGCGATTCAAAATTTGCTGGGTATATAGTTGTCGTTTGTCGTTAGGCAATTTCAAATCGCGCCCCATCTCCAGATGAATCTCATCTATATTACCGAAATGACACCAAATATCATGGACCACCCTCAATGTTTCCAAAACCACTTGCTCCACAATAGGATTGCGAAGTGAATGTTGCCGAAAAGAATTAAGGAAACGTTCCAAATCGGCAGGATTTTCCCATTTCTGAACATCGCCAGACTCAGAATGACGGTCATACACAATATAGCAGGCCAACCATAGAGGTAAATAATGGCAATTGTCAACAGACTCAATTTTTCCAAATAACTTGTCACGCACCCTGTTTTTTATTGATTCGTCACACTCTCCAGCTATAATCTTATTGATACGCTCGAGAGTATGAGTATCAATACTCTCCTTTTTCCAATACTTACCGGCACGCATCAGAGGCAGCAGTTTGGCAATAGCCTTGGCAGAATATGAACCATAATTTTTATCAAAAGGCTTTGCTTTAACAAACCAGTTCGCCAGAGATTCAGTACTGATGCCAGGCATAGGATTCAACTCAAAAAAACGGGTCAACGCTTTCTTTAATTCTTCCTTGTCGCTAACTGAATATAAAATGTGCCATAATGCTAATTCAATGGAATCAGTAGCCTTTTCAGGCGAATTTTTACGCTTCGCTATTTCTACAAGATATCCCCTTGCTTGTTCGTGCGATACGCCCGCCTTCTCTAAATAAGAAAACATCAATGCACGAGTTTCGTTGCATGGATAGGTTTTGTCCTCTACATAGTTCCATCGATATTTCTGTTCTGGCGTACCTTTTTGACCCTTGGAATTTTTTACATATATCTTGAAATATTTAAGAATGTCATCTTGCGTTATTTCCTTTTTATCATTCAGGAAATCAAATAATTTGACTATAGCTGCATCATCATTCAAAAAACAACAAGTAGCATCATAATCATATTGTACCGATTTTTTCTCTTTCTCCTTGTTGCCAAACAAATCACATTGAACGGAATCTTGCAAAACAGGATGTTCCTTTTCTATGATATGAAGATTCTGCAAAAACTGCCACAAACGGAACTCCTGAAATAAAGGATGTGACTTGGCAATACACTTTACGCTGCGGTTTTCTTCCGCTCCTCTAAGATTGTATTTTTCGAAAGGACAATCTTCTATCAGAGATTTTTTACTCTTGAGCGGACGCTGATAAAAGAGTATGTCGTTCACCAAGAAATACGGTAAATCACGACAAGCTAAATTGGCACGATGCGCCTCGTTTTGCTGATAAAGTTCATTGACACAATCCTTGTATATTTCGGGATTATTCAACTCTTCAATATACTCAGACTGTTTTTTCAGAATCTTTTCAAGTTCTTTCTTATATAAACTACGGTCAACTGTTCTGACAAGACTGCCAATTATTTTTTGGTCGGGAAAATTCAGCAAACTGTCATAAATGTATTCACCAACCGTCTTTTCTGATTTTTTAATTTCCTGTTCTGTCCTGATTTTCATCAAAGACCAGTCATCCTCTTTGGGAGCACGAAAAGAATAGGAATCACCATCTTTGTTTTTTTTAGTAGTAACCACCAATTCTATGGGTTTGCCAATCATGACATCAAGAGACACATCACTGGGACGGCGATAGACCATATCATTGTCAAGATGTAACGCATACCAATGCTTACCCTTGCTAATACCCTCATCGTCAATAGAGACAACAACAGCTTTCACATAATCTTCCTGCTTATCTTCATCAATATCATCTTCACCACGCAGTTGGTGATAGCCTCTTTTCTGATTGAAATTGAGCAACAGCCAAGCCAATTCCTCTTTGGTTAGAGGGGCTGACAATGCTTTTTTTCGCAAATAATAAACCGTCCAATCATAAGGAATTTTATGTCCATCTGTCAACAGTTGAGGCTTAGATTTGGCAAAATCGGACAACATTTCATTATAGGAATCCATGAACAAGAAAGTCCATTGCCCCGCAGCATCCTGAGTCCAAGGCAATTTTGGTTCCGTACCAATCTTGAATTTTCCATATCGGTCTATATTCTCCGCATAATGGGGAGGAAGAAAGCCCATCAGATTAAGCACTCTGTGCAAGCGTTCCCTGCGAAGCAGACGACGCTCCAGCAAACGACGCATACCGCGAAAACCTGTTCGTTCCTTAGTCTGGGATACAGAATTGCCATTTTCGAAATCCTTTATATTGTCAGCCCCCATGGGTATAATGCGACTACCAGCACCTTCTATTCTTTGAAGATGTATTTCCTTATCATTTTCATCAATGCTACGCTCTCCTTCTATCACAGCCCAGCCTACGCTATTGGTACCGAGGTCTAATCCTAAAATTCTCATGATATTTTAATATTTATTTTTATTTTTCAAAAAATCAGTTTATATTTGTCTCACTTTTGTAAGCAATTCACAATAAGGATTATTCCGTTGTGAAAACTTTTTGGGCGGGGGACATCTCTCGTCCTATTTTTTTGCCAAGTATGAACAAAGTCTCTGTATTTTCCATCTTTATTAAATTCTTCATTGTAATGCTAAAGTAACACTATTTATTGAACTATCGAAAAAAATTTGAAAAAACGGCAAAAAAAATCATTTATACTTTGTATCAAAGATTCAATCAATTTGCACACGCAAAAAAGGCAGGTCTTAATCGTACCATTATGGAATTGAAACTTGAGGAGCTTGGTCCGTACGACAGCATATTTCACGGCTCTGAATTTTTTTAGTCCATGCTATTGGATTTTAGTATCTTATTTGTATATTTTGCAGTGTGGGGGCGCAACCGTTGTGAAAACATTGAGGGCCTCTTGCTCCTTTTTTATATATCCCTATCCACTATAATTCTTTTGCCCCTTATAATTAGCACCCGTCTTACTTTATACTTTCCGTGTGCCCTTACCTCACCTAAGTATTTAGATATAGCGTCTTCCAGTACTTCTGTCTTAATCGTACCATTATGGAATTGAAACTGTTCTCAAACACGGCTGCAGGAAACTATTGTCTTAATTGTACAACATCGTCCTCCTTTCCTGCAGTGTCTACCGCACACTATGGAACTAAAATTCGATAGATATTCAATAAAAAAGCCCTGCAAATGGCATAACCACTTGCAGGGCTCATTGTATCTCCGCTGGGAATCGAACCCAAATCTAAAGTTTAGGAAACTTTTGTTCTATCCAT
>CALMUD010000244.1 GCA_937872735.1 uncultured Bacteroidales bacterium | reverse complement strand
TGGAGTTCAAGCTGAACCAGAGTGCCGAAAAGGCGATGCGTCAGATAACGGACAAGCATTATGCCGACAGCTATCTGGGCGGTCCCCAGCAGGTGTTCCGTATCGGCGTGAACTTTGCCGAGGAGACCAGGAACATTGACGACTGGACGATAGGGAAAGGATAAAAACTGAAGAAAAAATAGGCTGAGATTTCATAGCGTAAATCGAGCTTCCAAATTTTGTTTAAATTCCAGATTTATTGTATATTTGCTTATATATTTGGTTGCTGAATAGATGACCGAAAAAACTTGCATGGCAGAGTGCCAATTCCTTCTTTAATTAAGAGAGGAATGGGTGTGCCATGTGGTTGTGTTTGGCGTATAACGGCAAAGTATAAATAGAGGATGGAATCATCACCTGCGACTATCGTAGGAATGTAATCCATCAAAAAAAAGAAAAAGAATAACAAAAAATAGTATGAGCGAAGAAAAAGAAAGCGGATATAACGCCAGTAGTATCCAAATCCTGGAAGGATTGGAGGCTGTGCGCAAACGTCCTGCTATGTACATCGGCGACATCAGTGAGGCTGGTTTCCATCACCTTGTATATGAGGTTGTCGATAACTCAATCGATGAGGCCATGGCTGGCTATTGCCACAATATTGAAGTGACAATCAACGAGAACAACTCCATCACGGTGGAGGATGACGGCCGAGGCATCCCAACCGATATGCATCCCAAGGAGCATCGTTCCGCCCTCGAGGTGGTACTTACAGTGCTTCATGCCGGTGGCAAGTTCGATAAGGGCTCATACAAGGTTTCGGGTGGTCTGCATGGTGTGGGTGTCTCTTGTGTGAACGCCCTCTCCAAAGAGTTCCATGTTGAGGTCTGCCGTAATGGCAAGCATTTTGTTCAGGATTACGCTTTCGGCAAGCCGCTTTATCCCGTCAAGGAAGACGGCACTTCTGACAAGACGGGAACCAAAGTTACTTTTTTGCCAGACGATTCTATCTTTACTGTTTCTGTTTACAATTATGCTACGTTGGCTGCCCGTATGCGCGAGTTGGCTTATCTGAATGCCGGGCTGAAAATTCAACTCACCGATATGCGTGAGAAGGATGAGAAGGGAGCGCCAAAGCAGGAATTGTTCTGTTCTGAAAAAGGATTGAGCGAGTTTGTGGAATTTCAGGATAAGAACCGTACCAAGCTCATTCCGCACGTCATACATATTAGCACCGATAAGTTCGGCTCTCCTGTAGAGGTGGCCATGACTTACAATGCAGAATATAGCGAAAATATATTCTCCTATGTCAATAACATTCATACCCAGGAGGGTGGTACTCATGTGACGGGTTTCCGTGCTGGACTCACCCGCACTCTGTTGAAATTTTTTGAGGCATCCAAGGAGAAAGAGAAACTGGAAAAGGAGAAAGTGGAGATTGACCCAACATCCGATTTCAGAGAGGGCTTGACTGCTGTCATATCTGTAAAGGTGGCTGAACCTCAGTTTGAGGGACAAACCAAAACGAAGCTTGGTAATGATGAGATTTCGGGTGTGGTGAATAAGGCAGTTGGTGAGGCACTTGGCAACTACCTGGAGGAACATCCGAACGAGACAAAGCTGATAATGGAGAAAATTTCGCGTGCGGCTTTGGCCCGTGTGGCAGCCCGCAAGGCGCGTGAGACTGTCCAGCGTAAAAATCCATTGTCGGGCGGTGGTTTACCTGGCAAATTGGCTGACTGTTCGAGCAAAGACCCTTCGGAATGTGAATTGTTCCTTGTCGAGGGTGATTCAGCCGGTGGTACGGCCAAGCAGGGAAGAGACCGCCGTTTTCAGGCTATATTGCCGTTGAGAGGAAAAATATTGAATGTGGAAAAGGCAATGCCTCACCGTGTGCTTGAAAGTGAGTCTATCCGAAATATTTATACGGCTTTGGGTGTGTCAATTGGTACACCCGAAGACCCGAATGCACTTAACACAAGCCACATCCGCTATCACAAGGTGATAATAATGACCGATGCCGATGTCGATGGCAGCCATATCGATACGCTGATTTTAACGCTATTCTACCGATATATGCGAGAACTGATAGAGAAAGGCTTTGTCTATGTGGCAGCGCCTCCGCTTTATCTTTGCAAAAAGGGTAAGGTTGAGGAATATTGCTGGACTGAGAAGCAGCGTCTTGACTTTATTTCAAAATATGGAAAGGAAGATAGCGACAAGGGTGTGCATGTGCAGCGATACAAAGGTTTGGGTGAAATGAGTGAAGTTCAGCTTTGGGACACCACCATGAATCCGGAAAACCGTTTGCTGCGTCAGGTGAAAATTCAGAATTACACCGATGCTGATTATGTATTCTCCATGCTGATGGGTGACGATGTGCCACCTCGCCGCAAGTTTATTGAGGATAATGCCACTTATGCCAACATCGATGCTTGATTTCGGTTGACATTGCAGGATGATATAAAGGGGCTGCACCGAAAGGTGCAGCCCTTTTTGTGTTTTTTTGTCGGATATGAAAAAAGCAGATGCAAAAATAGGGCAGCCTGCCTCACCATGGTGAAGCAGGCTGCCCTGACTATTGAAAAGTAGATTTTTTTTACAGAATGTTGCTGGCCAACTCTGACAGTTCGCTACGTTCGCCCTTGACCAAGTTGACATGGGAGAACAGCGCCTGACCGCGCATCTTGTCAATCATGTAAACAAGACCATTGGACTGCATATCCAGATAAGGGGTATCGATCTGTTGGACATCACCAGTGAACACCAGTTTGCAGTTTTGTCCGGCACGGGTAATGATGGTCTTAATCTCGTGAGGAGTCAGGTTCTGTGCCTCGTCCACGATAAAGTAAGTGTCGTTCAGACTACGGCCACGGATGAAAGCCAAAGCCTCAATCACCAGTTGTCCGCTCTGTTGCATTTCGGCAATGGAATCCTGGTCACGGGTGCCCAACTGACGTTTGATGACATCCAGATTGTCGAACAACGGCTGCATATAAGGAGAAATCTTAGCTTTCTCGTCACCTGGCAGGAAACCTAAATCCTTGTTGGCCAAAGCCACAATAGGGCGCGCCAGCAATATCTGCTTGTAGTTCTCGTGCTGTTGTAGTGCTGCAGCCAAGGCCAACAGTGTCTTTCCTGTTCCAGCCTTACCGGTGAGGGCTACCAGCTGGATGTTCTTGTTGAGCAGAGCGTCCAGTGCGAAAGCCTGTTCAGCGTTGCGGCCTTTGATTCCGAATGCCTTCTCCTTGTCTTTATTCACCATCTTCACCTTGCCAGAGGCTCCATCGTATTTTGCCAATACAGGGGACTTCTCGCTTTGCAGGATGAAAAATTCATTGGCTACCACCTTGTCTTTCAATTCGCTGATGGAGTCAATCGGAATTTCCTCCCCTCCGCAGATGCGGTCGTTAAGTTCCGAAGGAACCGCGATGGTCTGCTGGGCCTGCTCAAAGATGTCGGTGTTGGTCACCTTGTCGTTTTTGTAATCCTCGCAGAGTACGCCTACCGATTTAGCCTTCATACGCAAGTTGATGTCCTTGGTCACCAAAATGGTTTTGTGGACCTTGTCACTATCGCGCAGATTGAGTGCTACCGCCAGAATACGGTGATCCGGAATCTTCTCGGCAAACGATTTTTCCAGAATCTCGGGGTAGTCGGGGTTGGTAACCACGCGCAGGCGACCTTTGCCCTCGCCCAGGCTGACACCTTTGGCAAACAGGTCGTCTGTGGCGATCTCGTCCAGTTCTCTGGCAAACTCGCGGGAATTGAAATTGATTTGCTCGCTTCCTTTCTTGAATTTGTCAATCTCTTCCAATACAACTATCGGAATGTAGATGTCATTCTCCTCAAAGTTGTAGATACATTTATAATCGTGAAGGATAACGTTGGTATCCAGCACGAAGTTTTTCTTTGTTTCCATGGCCTTTGTATTTTTGATGTTGTGGGCAGTGTCAACTATTCGGTGCGCAAAAACTTCACATTTACGCGTCTTTTGTTTAACTTCGCTCTCTGTAAAGTTAAGAATAAAAAGATAAAAACAAATAGATATTTTCAAAAAAAAGAATGAATTACCAAGAAACTATTCAATATATCTACAATCGTATGCCACTTTTCCAGGTGGTAGGTTCTTCGGCTTATAAGCCAGGTCTTGATAGCATGAAATCGTTTGATGAATATCTGGGTCATCCGCATCAATCCTTTGCCACCATACATGTGGCTGGAACCAATGGCAAGGGGTCGGTATCGCATACATTGGCCTCGGTGCTCCAGAGTGCCGGGTATAAGGTGGGATTGTTCACTTCGCCCCATCTGCGCGATTTCAGAGAACGGGTTCGGGTGAATGGTGAGATGATGAGCCAACAGTTTGTGATTGATTTTGTAAAAAAATATCAGAATGTTTTTGATGTGCTTTATCCCTCCTTTTTTGAGGTGAATGTAGCTATGGCCTTCGACTATTTCCGTCAGCAACAGATAGATGTGGCAGTGGTGGAGGTGGGTCTTGGCGGCCGTCTGGACAGTACAAACATCATTACGCCCAAATTGTCGATTATCACTAACATCAGCCTTGACCACACTGCCATATTGGGAGATACAGTGGAACAGATAGCGGGGGAGAAAGCGGGCATCATCAAGCCTGGGGTGCCAGTAGTAATAGGCGAGGCCGACCAACCTGGTGTCCGTCAGGTTTTTATCAACAAGGCCCACCAGGAGGGTGCCCCTATCTTTTTTGTAGATGAACAGATAAAGACAGAAGGTGTGACGCAGCAGATAGGGACCGACCGTATGCCCTATCAGCATTTTGTGCTCAACGGCTTTGCACTCAACACGCCGTTGTTGGGCCTGTATCAGCAAAAAAATATTCCGACTGCCTATTTGGCTGTGTTGCAGTTGCGTCGTTTGGGATTCCACCTTACTGACGAAGCGGTGTCTGATGGATTCAGCCGAACGTTGTCGCAGACTCATCTGCTGGGACGTTGGCAAAAAATAGGAGACAGTCCGCTCACCATCTGTGACACGGGTCATAACGAGGCAGGCATCACCTACATCGTACAGCAGTTGCGCCAGACTCCCCACCGCACCCTCCGCATAGTGTATGGCGTGATGAAAGATAAGGACATAGCGCACATTTTGCCACTGTTGCCCCGTGAGGCTGTTTACTATTTCACCCGTGCTGCCATATCGCGTTCCTTGCCGCAAGACGAGTTAAAAAAGAGGGCGGAGGCGGTAGGACTGAAAGGCAATGCTTATCCCTCCATAGCAGAGGCGTTGGCTGCTGCGCGAGGTGATTCTGCTCCCGAAGATTTGTTGTTTGTAGGGGGGAGCACCTATGTGGTAGCGGAGATTCTCTGAAACGTTTTGGACCTGATAATCAAATGACAAGAAAAAACTTTCATTCTTCACTTCATATTTTTCGCTCTGAAATTTGGAATGAAAGGAAAATCTCGTATCTTTGCAATGTTTTTGAAATCGGGTCCATAGCTCAGCTGGTTTAGAGCACCTGCCCTACAAGCAGGGGGTCATAGGTTCGAATCCTATTAGACCCACGGTTTTTAAATAAAATCACATTTACAGTGTTATGCTGGCATAGTGTGTACCGGGTCCATAGCTCAGCTGGTTTAGAGCATCTGCCCTACAAGCAGAGGGTCATAGGTTCGAATCCTATTAGACCCACGGTTTAAAATATTTATGTGGCAAATCCCGCAAACGGGTCCATAGCTCAGCTGGTTTAGAGCATCTGCCCTACAAGCAGAGGGTCATAGGTTCGAATCCTATTAGACCCACGGTTTAAAATATTTATGTGGCAAATCCCGCAAACGGGTCCATAGCTCAGCTGGTTTAGAGCATCTGCCCTACAAGCAGAGGGTCATAGGTTCGAATCCTATTAGACCCACGTAAATGAAGACATTGCATTTTTTGCAGTGTCTTTTTT
>CALMUD010000243.1 GCA_937872735.1 uncultured Bacteroidales bacterium | reverse complement strand
ATTTATTAACAACAATCCCCCGCCGATTCACACCGGCGGGGGATTTCCTTTCAAATCTAATATCTACGCAATTACGTTGTGTTCTGTTTTTTAAACAATAATCGGTCTTACATGTGTTTATGTGTGAGTCTGAGATTAGTGTCTGATAATGATTTTCTTGGCAACCATTTTACCGTTGCGGCCCTTCACTACCATTACATACATACCGTTGCTGACGCCCGTGGTGTTGATAAACTGCATGTTGGAGGCGTGGGCTGCCACCTGTCCGTAGGCGTTGACCAAATAGAGCTCGGCTACATCGCCATAGACGATGACACCCGTTTCGGTCTGATACATATCCACGTTGTTGGTTACCTCAATGATACCAGTCTGGTTGGCAGCAGCCTTGTATAGAAGGTCGGTGATGTTGATGTCGCCTGAGTTGGTGCTGTCGTTCACCAGCTGAATGGTGATGGCGCCGCTGGTGGTAGAGGTGAGGCTGGCCAAGTCGATGGTGTAGCTGCCTTTGCTCTTGCTGAGGCTGCTCTCCGTCCATTTGCTGTCGCCTGCCTTTTGGTAGCGGATGGTGAGTGTGCGTCCGCCAGTGATGTAAATCTTGGCTTGCAGTTTGCTCAGAGAGTTGAGCGTGAACTGTGCATAGCCACCTGCACTGATGGCCAAAGCGCCAGTGCTGCCCGTATAGGTTACGGTGCTCTTTCCGGCATAGGCAGGATTGATGGAAGCCTTGTTATAAGTAAGGAAACTCATGGAGTCGGGCAGGGTAGAGCTCTGGAAAGGATACCATCCGGCATCGGTTTTAGAACTGTCTGCCTTGGTGCTGTCGGTCTTGGTAGTGTCTGCTTTGTGGGTGGTGTCGGCATCAGGTGTGCTGCCATCGTTGGAAGGCAAAACCAGCGTGTAGGCCATCTTGTCCATTCCGTGCTCAAACGGACCCATATCGGCACTCTTGCCCTCGTAAGGAATGGTGACCTTCAGCGCATAGGCAGGATTGGATTCATTGACAGTCTGGAAATCTTTGATAATGGTGCCGGCATCGATGAACTTGCTGCCGCTGACCAGTCGTCCGAACTTGGCAGGCAGGCTGCCGTCAGCCTGACGGGCCGCGATGGCATCGTCGTAGCTGAGGCTGACGTATTGGTCGGTGTAGTCGGCAATGACAGGTGTTTTGCCGCCATTGGCACTCTTGTCGCGGTCGTCAACAGCCGCGCAGTGGTCAAACACCATCCAGCTGCAGTATTCGGCATCCACATTGCCAGCATTGAACTGGTGGTTACGGGTTTTCCCGTTGAATCCTACACAGTTGCGCAATACCCATTTGCCATATTTGGTAGTGGCATTCTTGAATCCGTAGTTGATTCCATTGCCTACGCTGAGGCAGTTGAACATATAGCAACCCTCTTCGTGGTTGTTCTGGTCAAATCCCTTGCTGGGGTTGTTCATGGAGATGCAGTTGCTGTAAACGTGGGCACCATGGCTCATTTCGCCCCCCTGCTTGCCACCGCCCATCTTGAATCCGTTGCCGTTGCCTTGCACACGGCCGTTGTTCATGGTCCAGCAGTTGTCTACCACTACAGGAAAGTACACATAGTAGAAGTCCCAGCCGTCATCGGAGTTGTACCAAGAGCGGCATCCGTGGTATTCGTTGCCAGGTCCGGGGAACAGCTTGAGTGCGAAACCGTCGGCATCGCCACCATTGGAGCGGGTGTCCACGTTATCATACGAGTCGCAGTTGAGAATGATGTTGTAACGTCCGTATTCAAAATTGGGGTTGCGGGTGTTCTCACCCGTTTCGCTCTTGCCAAATCCCATCTGCAAGCCGGTATCGTGGTTGCTGTGGAAGGTGCAGTTCTCCAGTACGCAGAAGCTGCCTTCCATCTTCATTCCGTTGTCGCCAGCGTTGGCGAAGGTCAGTCCGCGGTAGTGCCAATAGTTGGCGCCAATGTTATGGTTGATTCCGCGGTTGGCGGCATCGTCGGCCATTGCGCTGAAGTCAAATACCGGTGTCTCGCCAGGGTAGGCGAACAGACAGATGCGGGCATCCTTGCTGCCTGAGTTGGTGACAGTGACGGTGGTTCCCGTCTTATAGGTGCCGCCACGCACATAGCAGGTATCGCCTGCCCGGACCTCGCTCACTGCCTTGGCAAGTGTGGCATAAGGCTGGTCTTTGGTGCCGGCGTTGTTGTCATTACCCGTCGGCGACAGAAACAGCTGTCGGGCCGAAAGGCTGGTCGCAAATCCGCAACAGAGTGCGGCGGCCATCAGTTTTGTAATGTAAGTGTGTTTCATTTTATATGTATTAGTTTTGTCCTCGTTTTGATGGCTGCAAGTTCGCACTAATTACAATAAAATGACCCTTTTTTTGTCCCAACCATGGAGGTCAAATGGAGAGGAAAGAGGGGACAAACGTATCAAAAAAGAGTGATGAATTTTATAGATGTGAAGTTAAGTGTCTGTAAAGTAGTATTTTGTATATATCCTTTCAGATGAGGAAAAGAGCTTGCTCTCAATTTTTCACTTGGGTGGTCCAGCTTTCATATACGCCATTGTTGGAGCTGGCCAGTTGCCAGAGCAATCCCGTGAGCAAGTTGATGGATTTCAGGTCTGTGGGGTCGTTTCGGGTGATGGTGGCGGAGAATGGATAGTCGCCCATTCGGGCATCGTTGCTGACGTCTTTTTGTTGAAAGCCCTTGGCTGAGGCTTGGGTCAGAAAGGCTTTTCGACTGTCAGCCGAGGCAAAATGCAGTGTGTGTGTGATGAGGTGAGGCAGATTGCTGTTGTCTTTTTTATCCTTCATTTGTGCCACAAAACGTTCATTCCATATCTCTTGCAACTGCTCAGCCCCCGGCATCAGCAGGGTGGCAAAAGCGTTCCAGTCTGGTTCCTCGTTGTAGCTGAGATTGCCCGTCAGTCCCGTCCCTTTGAACATTTTGCTGGTACGAAGTCCGAAACCCGTGGTGTCGTGCATATAGGCATAGACGCTGAGTGTGCCAGCCGTCCAAGTGGCCCCGGTCAGCACCACGCTGCCCGTGTTTTTCCAGTCGCCAAACAGCAGTTGGCACAAATCATGGGCGGCCGATTCGGTGCTGCATCCTCCCGTCAGCGTCAGTGTGCAGCGCATCAGGTCACGGTCGAGGCTGGTCACCTCATTCAGCCCCAAGTCCACATAAGTGTAGATGCCGTTGTTCTGGCGGTTATGGTAGTAGGCCCAGTCGGGTACATAGTTGCCCTTTATCACCGTCTTGCCCGCATTGGCCTGCTGAAACAGGTTGCGGAAAAAAGCGTGGTTGGTTTGTGTCTGGGCAGGGGCGATGGTCCATCCCGCCAGGGCGGTGACCATGATGATTATGAAGTGTTTCATGTTCGTGTCGTTTCTGTTTTCAGAACTAAATATAGCAAAAGCGTACCAGACAAGCCACTGTTTGAGGCTGTTTTTTGTGGATTTATAGTCTGATTCCCATAACAACACAGATTTTCCATTTGGTGTTTTCGATTTTCAGATTTTTGCCTGCCTCAGTGTCCGAAAAGTTGAAAATCATGTTGCTGCTCATAAAGTACCGGTCGCGGTTGTAAACGATGGCGCCTTTGCCCATAATGATGACATCGGGGAAACGGTTGGCAAAGGTCTGCCTTTTTCCGCTGATGGTGAGTCTGTTGTGGCTGTATGCAATAATCGAAGGCATGGTGGACAGGTGGAACAGCCAGTTGTGCCAGGCCACAAGGTTGTAGCCGTATCCCGCCCCGATGCCCCAGTGCGATATGCGGATATCTACGTTCGATTCGGTCAGTGCGGAGTCAGCATCGGTCTTTATTATGGCACCGAAGTAGGCGATGCCTGCAATCAGACTGCCGCAACTCTTTTTCTGTAGATAGGATTGGCTGGTGGCGGCGGGGTAGGAGAATCTTTTGTGGTTGAAAACGTAGTAGGCGTTGATGTCACCCATTTGCTGTGTTACCAGCCCAGCGTCCACCCGTTGCTCTTTGCCTTCCCGCTTGACGGTGCCTGAAAAAGTTTTGGCGGATTGAAACATAAAATCGGTTTCTATGCCCTGCCGCTGATACAGACTGAGGTTAAACTCCCAATCGTTGTATTTGCCTTGCAGGTTGGCGGGGTTGATGGAGAGGGAAGCGCCCAGACCCAGATAGGCTACTCCTACGGCGTAAGTCTGTTTTGCGGCAGCATTCAGATTGGTTTCCATCTTTGTGCCGTTGCTCTCGCCCGTAGCCTTGATGCCAGCTCCGGTGGTGTTGGTTTTTACCTTGAAAGTCCATTTTGTGGCGGGGCGTGACAGATAGGCGGTATCAATTTGTGGGCGGTGGTAACGGATAGACATGGAACTGTCGACCTTGCACCAGAAATCGGAAGATGCCAGTGCTGTTGTGGCGGGTAGCCATAGCGTGAGCAACAATGCTGATGACAATATGCTGAATATGTGATTGCTGATTTTCATATCAATATTGCAAAGATATTTATTTTTGGTGATTCTTTAGAGGTCATTTTTTCACTTTTGATGTCCTCAGTCAGTTAAACGCCGCCTTTAACAAAAAGATTGTTACCTTTGCAGCGCGTCTGTGACAAGTGGGACGCAGAAGCAAAAAAACGGAGAAATGGAGAATATTGCAGCGCAGATGGTCATTCTGTTCCTTTTGGTGATAGTGGGTTTTGTGGCCAATCGGTTGGGCTATACCAACGCGGAGTCGGACAAGAAACTGTCGGGACTGATATTTGATTTCACCTGTCCGGCCTTGGTGTTGTCGTCGGTGATGGGAGAGTCGCTGCCCGACAGCCGTCTGGTGTTGCCCTTGCTGGGGGTGAGTCTGGCCACCTACCTTCTGCTCACGCCCATAGCCATTTTTCTGCCACGTCTGATTACGCACAAGCAGGGCGACCAGGGCATCTATGGTTTCATGATGGCGTTTGGCAATGTGGGTTTTATCGGTTATCCCATTGTTTCCGCCCTTTTCGGTCAGCAGGCAGTGTTTTATGCCAGTGTCCTCAATTTTCCCAACACCTTTTTCGTGTTTGTGTTGGGTTCGGCCTTAGTGTCGGGTGGTCAGCGCATCCATTTCAATCCCCGCATTCTGTATAGCCCTGCCATGATAGCTTCCTATCTGTCCATTCTCATCGTGTTTATGGGCTGGAGTCATGTGCCGCAGGTTATCAGTCAGCCGTTGCACTTATTGGGTGGCATCACGGTGCCTGCGGCGCTGCTGATAGTTGGTTCGCAGATGGCTCAGATGCCGTTGCGCAAGATGGCAGGCAATCTCCGTATCTACCTCACAGCGGCCTTGCGTCTGCTGGTGCTTCCGTTGCTGCTTTTTGCCTTGTTCACGCTGGTGGGGGTGGACCGCACGGTGGTGAATATCAATACGGTGGTGATAGCCATGCCGGTGGCCACCTATGGCACCATTATGTGCCTGAAGTATAATAGGGATATGTCCATCATCACACAGGGAACCTTTATTACCAATCTGTTGTCAGTGTTCACCATCCCGCTTATCACACTGTTATTCTGAGGAGTGGGGGATGCTGTAAATGAGCAAATACAAATATAAACATCCCCGTATCGTCCGTTTTTTTCCTATCTTTGCACAAATGTGCAAGAAATGACAGAAATAGAAGCGAGATTGACGGATTTGATGGCCCAGTTCAAGGACCAGAATGTGATTAGGCGGAAAGACTATCGAAAGTTTCTCCTCTATTCTGTTATAACACATTCAACAGCTTTTGCCGGCTCTGTCATGACAGAGATGGATAATCAGCTGCTGTTTGATGAGGGCGTATTGGTGAATGGCCGCCTTCAGGTGGATAAACTGATGAATCTGGACCTGAAACATGCCTATGACGAGATGATGAAAATGGCAACCAAACATCGTGATTTGTCTTTTGAGATGCTGTGGGAACTGGCTTCGCTGGTGATGCGCAACACTGGCACCGTTTATAATACCAAGTCGGGGCCTTTCAATTCCAACACTGGTTATTTCCGCCGTTTCAACATTTCGGCCGATTTTGGCAGCCGTCCCTATCCAACCTATCAGAATCTGGGTGCCGCACTCGATTCCTTTTGCACTGACATCAACTCAGCCCGCGCCCGTATACCGGCCTCCAAAGTGGCGGAATCGTACAAAATGAGTTTTGACGCTTGTCTGCGTCTGATTGATGTTTATCCTTGGGCAGATGGAAATGGCAGAATGGCGCGTTTGATAATGAACTATTTGCAGATTGAGCGGGGCTTGATTCCCTCCTTTGTTGATGTGCGGATGAAGTCTGAATTCTTCAAGGCTCAGGTGGCTTCCCGTGATTCGGGCAATATGGAGCAGTTTGAGAATTTTATGATGGAGCAACATTCCATTTATCTGCAAAAGACGATGGAGCACTATATGCGTACCAAGGAGACCGAAGATGGTGCTGTGACAGAGGTCCGTTTGACAAAGCGGGAGACGGCCGTCATGAAGCAGATAAAAGCGGGCAGAAACTTTACGATGGCCGAAATAGCTGACCGTGTGGGGGTGCTCCCCCATACCGTCAAACGCTATCTGAATCATCTGCAACAGATGGGTATGGTGGAGTGGGTAGGCTCACGCAAGGATGGACACTGGGTGGCGAAGATATAAGGTCAGCCAAGATTGACGACGGAAAGAGTGAGTATGCCAGTGAACATTTGACGGTTTTTTTTCAGAAAGGTTATTCTCGTTTTTTTCTATATTTGCATAAAATGCGAAGGAATGACAGAAGCTGAATCAAGATTGACAGGCCTGATAGACCGATTCAAACAATTGGGCATAGATGAGCAGATAGACTATAACAAGTTTTATCTTTATTCTATTGTGACTCATTCAACCGCCATTGAGGGGTCAACTGTGACCGAAGTAGAAAACCAATTGCTTTTTGATGAGGGAATTTCTGCCAAAGGACGCACAATGGTGGAACTGATGATGAACCTTGATTTGAAGCGAGCTTATGATGTGGCTATGAAAATGGCGGAAACACATGCCGATTTTTCGGTGGATATGTTGAAAAAACTGGCAGCTGTGGTGATGCGTAACACAGGGTCTGTATACAATACGATATTAGGTTCTTTCTCTTCCTCAGATGGAGACATCCGTCTGTTGAATGTGACAGCAGGCTATGGAGGAAGTTCCTATCTTGCCTATACAAAAGTGCCAATGGCCTTGAAATCTTTTTGCGCAGAATTGAACGAAGCCCGTCACTCGGTTTCTGCTTCCGATGTCATAGCCTCATACAAGTTGAGTTTTGATGCCCATTTTCGTTTGGTTACTATCCATCCTTGGGCAGATGGCAATGGCAGAACATCACGGTTGGTAATGAATTATCTGCAATTTGAGCGGGGCTTGATTCCTACGCTTATTGAGAAAGATCGTAAGGCGGAATATATTGCGGCTTTGGTAGCTACTCGCGAATCGGGTAATATGGAAGTCTTCGAAAATTTTATGATAAATCAACACGCTGACTATCTGCAAAAAACAATAGATAATTATTTGAAGACGACGGAAAATGTCCCAATAAATGTCCCAATAAATGTCCCAATAAAAGAGAACTTGTCAAAGCGGGAAATTGACATTGTGCGGCTGATGAGAGAGGACAAGAACTTATCGTTGGCCGAAATGGCAACCCGAATGGGAGTGGAACAGCGTACCATAAAGCGAGATGTGGCCCATCTGAAACAAATGGGAGTGGTGGAGCGTGTGGGAGCTAATAAAAATGGATATTGGGTGGTGCTGAAATAGCGGGCTGTCGCAAGTGCAGGTCTGCCTCCTCGTAATGAGTGTGGGTGGGCATCATCCCAACTTGTTTTTCAACTTGTCCAGTTCCCGTTTGGTAAATTTGAGAATTTCAGAGCCAAGTAAGAACATTTCGGTAGAATAAGAATCCAATGTCCCTTCTTTTAGTGCAAAATTATTCTTGGCATTGGCAATGGCAGATTCCATATAAGCGGGATGAACGGAAAAATTAAAGCCGCCATTAATAGATTGATTTACGAAATCCTTAAATGATTTGCTTTTGTCTATCTCGTCAGCGCAGGGTTTATTGTCATAAAAATGATAATATAGCCAGATTTCAAAGCAAGGATTACTTTGAGCTACATTCCAAGCCCTATATGGTTTCACCTCATCATATTTATCTGAAATATTTTTGTTCTGCTGTTTGCAGAAGGTTCTTAACGGTGTGATTTTCCCCTCTTTCTCCCACGTATCCGTGTCGATGACAAACCAAATGGTGTCGCCGTGCTGATAGTCAGGTGTGTCAGTATAAGTATGATTTTCTCTCAATAGCATATCTTTGGCTCTTTCCATCAACTTCAATGGGTCAGTGCCATCAGAAGGCGGAATTGTGATGATTTGGAGATTGGAGGAACAGCCTTCAAAGAAAGCAAAATAATCAGGCTCTGTACCAGCCCCCTCGCACACAATATACACTTTGTGGGCATCTCTGCATGGCGCTTTTTTTCCATAATCTTTGATTCTTCGTATCATGATTTTACCAATGAAGGTCTTTAAGGTTTGACAAAAATGGAATACCACCGTAACGACCTATCAGATACCCATTTTCAATGTTCGCTGTCTTGTGGATATTGTAGTCGCTCAAAGGGTAGAGTTGTGTGGCTTGCTCCACATCTTTCTGTGCGAACCAAATTTCATCAGGTCTGAATATGCCTTGGTCAAGTAGGCTTGATTCGTGAGTGGTGAAGATAAGTTGCCCTTTGGCGGTCTCGCTGTCCGATAGTGTCTGTATCAGGTCCTTTATCAGAATGGGGTGCATACTGCGCTCTATCTCGTCCACTACATATACTTTGCTTTGTCGGGTGATGTCGTAGAAAAGCGGCATATATTCAATCAAGCGGCGGGTTCCATCTGATTCACTGGTGATGGGCATCTCAATTAAATTGTCCTCGGAATCGGCATGAAGAGAGATGATGGTTTTCTTATAAATGGTTCCCTCTTCATAAACAATGTTTTCGATGTCAGCGTCATGCTCCGTCGTCCAAATCAAAGGAACGCCAGGTTGTGATTTTGCTTTTTTGATGGTCGTCAAGAGAGAACTGCTCTTCACTTCGTCCTCTTTCATGATTTCCTTTCTGACGGAAATCCGTTTTATTCCTATATTCAGTTTGGAAATGGTTTTGTTGACCATCTCGGCAAATTGGGGATTAGTGTCGAGCAAATGAGGAATAAAGCTGTCGCTTCTGTCGGGTTGGACTATCTCTATGTCATTTTTGAACCAATTGTAGGCATCGGTGATGTATTGAGACTCATCTTGATAATAATGGCCCAAGAAAGAGAGGAGCAGCATGTCCGGACGAACCAGTCTTTTCAACGCATCGGTGAAAGACTCAGTCATGTGTTTGTTGACAAAACTTTCATTGAAAGACATCTCTCCTTTCTCCCGTCTGAATATCAGGGAATCAGAGCTCCTTTTACTTAAAAACAATTCCTCCAATATAATGCAGCTGCTATCAAACTCGATGTGGTAATAATATACGTTGTTCTGACTGAAAAATTCTATCGCCAATTCGGAGGGCTGCTTGATACAGTCATTGGAAAATTTGAAAGATAGCGTTCCGTCTATTGACATGTTTTGGAGAGATTCGGAAGATACCAACTCTTTGATGAATTTCATGGCGGACAGAAGGTTGCTTTTTCCTGCACCATTGGCTCCGTAGATGGCACTCAGCCGAAGGACCGTTGCATGATTGCAAATCATCTTATGATTCTCATGACTATGGCTTTTGCTGGAAGGAAAAGAATTGAATTCCACCGCATCCTTGAAAGAACTGAAATTTTGTACTGTAAATCTTAGTAACATCGCGATTCCGTTAATAATTAACGGTAAAGGTATGGATTTATATTCTAATCTGCAAAAATTAGAGTGTTTGTGTTCAAAAAAACGGGGCTGGCCTTGTTATAGGTCAGCCCCGCTATTGGATTGTCACCAGCGTCTGTGACGTGTTTCTTGATTGAGTGTAACCTCAATCCTTTTGTTTATTGCCAAGTATAAGTGGTGATTTCATAGTCGGAAAGAACATTAGAACTGTCGTATGTTTTTTGTTCGCATTTTACTGGATATCCGTCAGAATCGAGTGTCCATGTATAGTAGATTGTGCGTTCTCCATTAGAATATTTTTCTACCTGTTTCACTGGCAAATTGGTAGAATGTTTGCCATACATACTTCCTGTAGGATTAGGTTCATCTGCATTTACAAAACTACTTTTGTTAGGAATGGGATTCTTTGTATTGTTGTCTGTGTAGTAATAACTGTAATTGTCATAATCTGTATCGCTCCATTTGTAATTTTCAGTTATGAGATTCCCATTCTCATAAGTGTAGATAGCTGTGCAAGGGTCTGTATTACTCTTTTCGATTCTTTTAACCAAATAACCATTATTGTACGAACAAAGAGATGTGTCAATTCTTAGTTCTTCTCCATTGTAACTGTTTTTTGATTCAGACCATTCTATATATCCGGAATTACCTATTTTTGCTTTTATTTCTGAAGATTTATATGAAAATATCAATTTTATAATAATAGAATCACCCTTGTAGGTGATAACTGTTTGGTATTTGTATTGTCCGTTAGAATTGACTTCAGTCAGTTTTCCCTCTGCATTATAAATATAATTGTTAACATCAGTGTCCTTCTTGGTGGTATCTACCACACCATCAGTAACATCGTAGCTTGTTTCGGTTTTGCTTTTCAGTAACTTTTCAGAAGTTGAACTTGATGAGGATGAGCTGTCATCGTCGTCATCGCAGGCAGTGAACACTGTACTTGTAAACAGCAAAGATGCACACAAAAGTAAATACTTTGTTTTTAACATTTTTATAAGATTTTCGGTTCTCCAGT
>CALMUD010000242.1 GCA_937872735.1 uncultured Bacteroidales bacterium | reverse complement strand
AACCTCTTCAAGGACGGGCTGCCCGATGTACCCACTTATATGGAATACCTCTGCGAATTGGATGAGGTAAAACGGGTGGGGCTGAATGGCAAGGTGTTCTCGGCTGAGGTGGTGGACGAACTGACTGACCAGCTGGACTATAACGGCAAGGAGCTGTGCCCGGAGGCCAATCTGGATTACATCTGGACCAGCCGCCCTGCGCTGCCTTCCAGCAAAGTGTTTCTGCTCGATACCAGATATGCGGGACAAACGGCGGCCGACAAGCTGGGGGCCATCTGCCAGAAAATGGACCAGACAGGCTCCGACTACTGCATCATTTCTGCCCTCGACGAGATTGCCTGGACGCTGAATCTGCGAGGCAACGATGTGGAATACAATCCGGTGTTCTACGCTTTTCTGCTGGTGAGCCACGAGGGTGCCATCCTCTTTGCCGACAGCTGCGACAAGGCAACGGGCCGACACTTGGCGGACAACAAGGAGGTGACCGATTATCTCAATCAGAACCATGTGAATGTCAAGCCTTATGACGAGATTTACAGCCACTTGGCTCAACTGGTGGAGCAACAGCCTGATGCGCTGTTCATGCTGGACCGCAAAATGAACAATGCGGCCATTGCCAGCCTGCTGCCCGATGAGAACCTGGTGGACGAGGACTCGCCGGTGGCCATGCTGAAAGCTGTGAAGAACGAGACCGAAATCGGCGGACTGCGGCAGGCGCAGGTGGCCGACGGGGTGGCCATGACGCAGGCTTTCTGCTGGCTCGACAAGATGATAGAATCGGGCGAGCGGGTCACCGAGATGGGCTTTGCCTGCTACCTCGACAACTGCCGCGCTCAGCAGCCCGACTATGTGGAGCTGAGTTTCGGCACCATTTCGGGCTTTGCCGCGCACGGCGCCATTGTGCACTACACGGCTACCCAAAAGACGGATATAGACCTGCACAAGGGCAACTTCCTGCTGGTGGACTCGGGCGGCAACTATCTGAAGGGCACCACCGACATCACCCGCACGGTGCTGCTGGGTGGGACGGCCACCGAACAGCAGAAACGCGACTACACGCTGGTGCTGAAGGGCCACATCGCGCTGGCTAACGCCCGGTTCCCCGAAGGCACTACCGGCACGCAGCTTGACGTGCTGGCTCACCAGTATCTGTGGCAGGAGGGGAAGAACTACGGCCACGGCACGGGCCATGGTATCGGCCATTTTCTGTGCGTGCACGAGGGACCGCAGCGCATCAGCACTCACCCAAATGCCACTCCGCTGCTACCAGGAATGTTCATCTCCAACGAGCCGGGACTGTATGTCACCAATCAGTATGGTATCCGCATAGAGAATATGGTATGCGTCAAGAATTTCAAAAAGACCGACTTCGGCCAGTTCTACGAGCTGGAGACAATGTCCCATTTCCCTTTCGACCTCAATGCCATCGACGCTTCGCTGCTGACTGACGCCGAGAAAGAGTGGATCAACAGCTACCACCGCGACACGTTCCGCATCATTTCGGGCACAGGACTGCTCTCTGACGAAGAATTGGAATGGTTGCGTAATAAAACAACACAAATTGTTTAATAAATTCTTTTTTTGCATAACTTTGCAATCACTTACAACAATAGGAGATAATTAGAAAAAACATAAAATAGACATGAAGAAGATACTTTCAAGTGTATTGTTCTCGCTGCTGGCCCTTGGCGCCACAGCTGCCAACTCTGGCTACAACATCAAACTGACGGTAGATAATGCGGGGCTGAGAAACAAAAAGGTTTACTTGGCTTTCTACTTCAATGGCAAAACCTATTCTAAAGACACCACCTTGCTCAATGCCAAGGGGGTGGGTGCTTTCTCCGGAAAGAAACCACTGGAACAAGGTGACTATTTGGTGTACTTCGACTCCAACAAGTTTTTTGACGTGTTGGTCGGCAGCGACCAGAACATACAGATAAAGGCGGATACCAGCAAGCTGGACAAGGTGGAAGTAACGGGCGCGAAGGAGAGTGCCGATTTCCAGACTCTGATGAACTTCATGGCCGACCATCACAAGAAACAGATGGATTTGGTGAAACAGCACAAGGACAAGAAGATTGACTCACTGGCATTCAGCAACGGCCTGGACAAACTGTCGGACGAGGTGACTGCCTATCAGAAACAGCTGATGGATGTCCACAAGGGCGACTGGCTGGAGGCTTTTGTGAAAGGCACCATTCCGGTGGATGTGCCCGATTACAAAGAGCTGCCAGACTCTACCCGCGAGCTCACCCGCTATATGTTCAAGAAACACCACTATTTTGACAATATCAACCTGAGCGACCCCCGTTTTCTGCGCACCCCTTATTTTCCGCCGATGGTCGACAGCTATATGTCCAAATTCCTGATTCAGCATCCCGACACGCTCTACAAGGCTGCCGAGTTCCTGATTGAGAAGAGCCGCTACAACAAGGAGACTTTCCAGACCATGTGCAGCAAGATGATCAACTACGGACTCACCAGCAACCAGATGGGCATGGATGCACTCTGGAGCAAGATTGCCGAGAAATACTATCTGACAGAACCCCGCCAGGCTACATGGGCCGACTCTTCGTGGGTGGAAGACCTGCGCAAGGAAGACCGCAAGGTAAAATACAACCTGATAGGAATGCAGGCCCGCGACCTCCGCATGAAGGATGCGGACGGCAAAACGGTGGTGCTGAGCGAGGTGCTGAAAGACCCTGCCAACAAGTTTATGCTGGTTTACTTCTTTGAGCCTACCTGCGGCCACTGCCGCAAAACGACGCCAGTGCTGCACGATTCGGTTTACTCCAAATTCCATAAATTGGGCTTTGAGGTGTTTGCCGTTTACACACAGACTGACAAGAAGGAATGGCAGGAATTTGTGGAGAAGGACAAACTGCAGGATTGGGTGAACGTCTGGGACCCAGACCGCGAGTCTTACTTCTGGGAATTTTACGATGCCACTGTCACCCCTGGTATCTATCTGCTCGACAAGACGGGCAAAATCATTGCCAAGAAGATTGACATGAGCACACTCGACATGATTCTGACCGAGGAATTAATCAAACGGCCTGCTGCGGAAGCTGCCAGCAAAAAATCAAAAAAATAACATTCTGACATGGAAGACAATAAAGACGAGAAACAGCAGGGCTTACAGATTGAGCTGGATGGAACTGTGGGCGAAGGCACTTATGCCAACCTGGCCATCGTGTCGCACTCTCTGTCGGAGTTCATTCTGGACTTTGTACGGGTGATGCCCAATATGCCCAAGGCGAAGGTTAAGTCGCGTATTGTGCTTACTCCCGAACATGCCAAAGGACTGATGCAGGCCTTGCAGCAACAGGTGCA
>CALMUD010000241.1 GCA_937872735.1 uncultured Bacteroidales bacterium | reverse complement strand
GTGATGATGAGCGGCACGATGGACGCCATGGTAAGGTCGAGCATCAGTACCTCAAGCGTGAAGATGACGCCCGTGATGGGGGCCTTGAAGATGCCCGCCACTGCACCTGTGGCACCGCAGCCCACCAGCAGCATCATTTTCTTCTGGTCGAGATGCAGCAGATTGCCCAGCTGGGAACCGATGGCCGACCCCGTCAGCACAATTGGCGCCTCCGCTCCTACCGAACCTCCGAATCCGATGGTGAACGAGCTCGCCACTACCGATGACCACATATTGTGCATACGGATGTAGGCCTTGCGCTGCGATATGGCAAACATGATTTTGGTCACTCCATGGCTGATGTCGTCCTTTATTACATAGTGTACAAAGGCGCTGGCTATGGCTATGCCTATGATTGGAGTAATCAGGTACAGATAGTTGAGGTTGCCTCCCGTGAATCCTTGATTTACAAATGAATGTATGGTTTTAATTAGAAATTTCAGCAGGAAGGCGGCCAGGGCGCAACCCACACCTACAAAAAAACTGAGTATTCCCATGGTCTGTTTGTCACTGATGTGCAAACGGCGCCATTTAAGAAAATTCTCCCATTTTACCTTTATATATCTTTTTTTGTCCATTCGTCAATTAAACCTCTTTTCCGTAAACTGCAAATTTACATTTATTCTTTGTCTTATTCCCCTAAATTTCGCTTTTTAACTAAATGGAGAGCCGTTATCAGTTGGCTGCCGCTCCTCTTATTATCTGTCTGGTCTTTGTCAGGTATCTGATGATGGCCATGCCGGCCACAGCGTACAGTCCGATGATGAATCCCGTCCAGATGCCATAGATGCCCCAATGGGCTTTCACGCCCAGTAGGTAGCTGATGGGCAGATTGATGCAGACATAGCCGGTGGTGGCTATCACCATGGGCAGATGCACGTCCGACATTCCGCGCAGGGCTCCCAGCGTTACCGATTGCAGTCCGTCGGCTATCTGGTAGAGGGCGGCGAATATCAGCAGGGTGGCCGATAGCCCTATCACGTTGGCGTCGGAGGTGTAGGCCAGCGGTATCTGGTGTCTGAATGTCAGCATCAGCAGTGCGCAGATGAGATTGTAGCAGATGCTGAGGTGCATGGAGGCGATGCCGGCTTTGCGCATATCGGTGTAGTGCTGTTGTCCCAGCTGGTGGCTCACCCTGATGGTGGTGCCCGATGCGATGCCCGTCACTACCATAAAGGTAAGGCTGGATATGTTCATCGCAATCTCGTGACTGGCCAAGGAGGTGGAACCGAACCAGCCTGCCATGATGGCCGACAGACTGAAGCAGGAGCACTCGATGAACATTTGCAGACCGATGGGCAGGCCTATGGAACTGAGACGGCTGACGTCTTTCCAGTTGAGTCTCTTGCCGAAAAATCTGAAGTATCGCCATATGGAGGGTCTCTTTCTGAACAGCGCCAGATAGAGTATGGGCATACAGCATCGGGATATGAGGGTGGCTATTCCTGCTCCCAACACCCCCATGGCGGGACATCCGCATTTGCCGAATATGAATATCCAGTTGAGCAGAATGTTGAGCAGGGCGGTCAGTATTGTTATCTGCATGGCATATTTGGTGTTGCCAAGTCCCTCCATGAATTGCTTGAAGGCGAGAAATATCAGATAAGGAAACAAGGAAATCACCAGCGTGCGGTAATAGGGTACGGCCAGCCTCCACACAGCCTCTTCTTGCCCCATGCGGTCCATAAAGTAGGATAGTGCGTACATACCGCCGCCTATGGCAATGGCTGCTGTGGCGTCCACCACTATGGAGTGCTGAAACAGCAGACCTGCCTTGCGGTAGTTGCCTGTGGCATAGTTGGGCCCGATGACGGGGGTGGAGCCGAATGCGATGCCTTGCGCCAGCACAAAACCCACCAGAAAGACGGCATTGGCAAACGATACGGCTGCCAGCTCGTTGGTGCCGATGCGCCCCACCATCATGGTGTCGGCCAGCATCACCATGGCCTGCCCAAGCTGCGACAGCATTACGGGAATGGCTATGGCCAGATTCCGTCGGTAGAATGGGACATAGCTGCGTATCAGTTTTTTCGTTTTTTGTAGTGCCAATTTGTTTCTGTGATTTTGTGTGCAAAGTTACGTCTTGTTGCCTTACCATACAAGCAAAAAAAATCCGTAACTGTTTAGTTCCGGATTTTTTCCTCCACAGCCCTAAGGCTGAAGAGGGGTGTTATTGTCAAGCCGTGTTTCACAACAAGACTTGATTGGATATAGTATATTTATATAATAGGGTCAATTCAAGTCGTGAGTCGCGTTGATTTTGTTCTTCGTTTCTCACACTGCAAGTTTACCACCTTTTGCAATTTTTGATGTGGACAATCTGTGATTTTTTGTGGACTTTTTTGAGAATTTCACCAGGTGGACTTTTTTGTGGATTGGCTGCTGAGTCTTTTGTATAGACGCTTGCAGGGAAATATGACCTATCAGGGAGTACAATGCGATGCATAAAAAAAGCCCTGCGGAAGAATGATTCCGCAGGGCTTTTTTGTTTTTCTCTTCTTGATTATTCTATGTCTGTTTTCATCGGACCTACAAAAGAAACGATGCGGTCGGTGGAGTCGGTACTTGTGGTGTCTTTCAGCTCAAGCGCTTTGGCATCCAGTGTGATGATGGCGGAGTGTGATGATTTGGTTTCCCAGTTCAGAGTGCCGCTCAGACTGTATCTCACAAATTTGACGGAATCATTGTCCAGCGTGTTGTATTTATACAAGGCGTAGCTCTTGTCGGTCATGGTGTAGTCGCCCGGTGTGCTGCCATTGATGTATGAGTAGAGGTAGAAAGTTCCGTTGCCGATTGTGACCTGGCTGCTGATGACCTCCTGCTTGATAGTGTCGTTGTATTCCATATCCGACCACGTCATCTGAATCATGCGTACCGGGTCACTCACCACTGAGTCAGTACCGGTTGAACTAGTGCGGTGCAGGTCCCAGTTTCCGCTGATGGTCATATAGGTGTAGTCCTGGTCCTTCTTGTCATCATCGCTACAAGCGCTCAGTATCAATGCGCCTATCGCAAATAGGAATAGAAATGTCTTTTTCATCTTTTTTCAGTTTTATTATGGACTGTCTTTATGAAGATAGACAGACATATTTCCCGCAAATATAGTCAAAAGAAACATAATATTCAGCTTTCAATCAAAAAAATAAGGTTTCTTTTTCTATCGTGTTTTGTGCCTTTGCTTACGCGGGTAGTAGAAATTATTTTATATATTTGTGTCAGTGTGGCGCCCTGTTGCGGTGCCCTTTGTTATAACGTAAAAATGAAAATAGACATGAGACATTCTTTTTTATTGGCATTTGCTTTTATTCTGTTCGTTGGCAACGCTTGGGCCGCTGCCCCCAACAAGACAGACCGACACGGACTTAAACAGGGCGCGTGGGCCAAAACATACAAGAATGGCAAGACCATGTATGAGGGCGAATTTAAGGACAACCAGCCTGTGGGCATTTTCAAAAGGTATTACGAGACTGGCTTCTTGCAGTCGGTGCAGACCTATCAGGAGGCCAACCGCTCTTCTGTCGTGTTTTATGATGCCGATGGCAAGACGGTCACCTCGCAGGGTGATTTTGTGGGTAAACTGAAAACGGGCGAGTGGAAATATTTTGACAAGGGCAAACTGGTGCTTACCGAACTATATAAGGATGGCAAGCGCAACGGCATTGCCAAGAGTTACAAGAACGATACCGTGATTGAGGAAATTCCCTATGTGAACGACCAGCTGGAGGGAGTGAGAAAATCGTACCTGAAAAATGGGAAACTCTATTCCACCACCGTTTATCATAAGGGCCTGATGGAGGGTGACTATGCCTTGTATGAGGGCAACAAGACTCCGACGGAAAAGGGCCAGTTTGTGCATGGACAGAAGGCGGGTGAGTGGACCCAGTATGATGCCAAAGGCAAGACGGTGGGTCACTGCTCGTATGTCAACGGATTGAGTTCCTCCCGCCAGGCCGAAGATAAAGAGAACAGCAAGGCATTTGACGAGAATGAGAAAGTGGTGACCGAGAAAAAATACAAGGAACCTACCGAACTGTTTGGCGGTACGGTTGTTACCAAGTGAGTGTAGCCATGGATAAGGAATCGATGTCGCTGAGCGGCTATCTGGAACTGGTGGGCCGTGCCATTGCCAACTCGGTGCCCGATAATGTGTGGATTCGGGCCGAAATAAGCGAACTGAGAGTGAATGCCAACGGCCATTGCTATCTGACGCTGGTGGAGAAGAATCCTGCCGACCAGCGCATGATGACCGCCAAGGTCAGCGCCATCATTTGGGCGAGCCGCTACCGTATGCTGGCTCCGATGTTTGAGGAGTATACCATGCAGAGGCTTTCGGCGGGTATGTCGGTGCTGGTGAGCGTGGTGCCCAACTTCCATGAGGTGTATGGCTTTAGCCTTAACATTGTGGATATTGATGCCACTTTCACGCTGGGCGATTTGGCACGCAAGCGCATGGATACCATACAGCATCTGCACGATGACGGTATCTGGGACATGAACCACGATTTGCCGTTCCCCGTTCCTGCCAATCGGGTGGCCATCATCTCTTCTGCCTCGGCAGCGGGCTATGGTGACTTTGTCAATCAGCTGGAGGGCAATCCGCAGGGATTTGTGTTCTACACGCATCTGTTTCCTGCCATCATGCAGGGCGACAATGCGGCGCAGTCGGTGATTGATGCCCTCGACCAAGTGTATGCGTGTTCTTCCCTTTTTGATGTGGTGGTCATCATCCGTGGCGGTGGTGCCACTACCGATATGCTGGCGTTCGATGATTATGAGCTGGCAGCCAGTTGTGCGCAGTTCCCGTTGCCCATCGTGACGGGTATCGGCCACACGCGCGATGAATCGGTGCTCGATATGGTGGCCAAGGCCCCCGTCAAGACGCCAACGGCGGTGGCTGAGTTCCTTATCGGCTTGATGGCCGATGAGGCGGCTGCCCTTGATGATTTGGGCTCGCGCCTCACGGTGGCTGCCTCTGCGCTGCTCAACAATGAGAGGGACAGGGTGACCGCTGATGCGGATGCCCTCAGAACGCAGGTGATGCTGCGGCTGAAGGATGCGGAGTCGGAGATGCGGCAGGCTCAGCTTGGTCTGGCTAATGCGGCACGCAACCTGATGACGGGCAGCGGTGCAGCGGTGCGGTTGCAGACGGTGCGGTTGCGGCAGGCTGTGGAACTGGCCTTGACCAATGCCCGCAATGTGACTGACAATGCTTCGGCGCGTCTGCGGCAGGTGACTGAAACCCGTCTGCACGCTGAGACTGACCGTCTGGACAATGCGGCCAAGATGGTGCGTATGGCTTCGCCCGAACGGGTGCTCCGACGGGGATTCTCCATTACGCGGCTGAATGGCAAGGCGGTCCGCTCGGCTGGTGAACTAAAGCCGGGTGATGTGCTGTCCTCTACTTTTGTGGACGGACAGAGGGAGAGTGTGGTGAGGTGATTTTTATTGTTCCATTTTTTTGAATATTATTTATTATAAGGATATGGCAGAAAGTGTTAAGAAGGTGAAATCGTATAAGGAGTCGGTGACGGAGTTGGAATCTATCATTGAGAAAATTGAGAATGGGGAGATGGATGTGGATGAGCTCTCTGATAATGTGGCGCTGGCTTCTGAGTTGATTAAGTGTTGCAAGGATAGGTTGTATAAGACGAATGAGTCGGTGGAGAAACTGATTAAGGATTTGGATAAGGCGAAGTAGGGTGTTTTGTTCCTTTCTTCTTTAGTGAACTTTTCTCGTTCCTTTCTTCTTTAGCGAAGAAAGGAACCGAAAGACGCCAGCGCTGAGCTCCGAAAGCTAAAAATGCCACTTGCTACGCTAAAGCCTTTTAATGCTCCGAGCCTTGACGGCGTTTTTGTCGTTTTTTTCGGCTCTCCGCTAAAAGGCTTTTTTACGCTGCGCAAGT
>CALMUD010000240.1 GCA_937872735.1 uncultured Bacteroidales bacterium | reverse complement strand
AGAAGCATCAACATGCACCACATGTGCCAAAATGGTTTTGGGAGTCAGCAAACCCAGACTATCAAGGTAAGCGACAGGAGACATTCCTTTATGCTGCTGGCGGCAAGCTTCAACCTCCGCCGCCGTTTCCGACAGATGTATATTAAGGTACAAATCATTCTTCTGCGCCGATTGCAGACATTTCTGCAACAATTCTGTGCCCACCGTATAAATGGCATGCGGAGCTACCGTATAAAAGACGCGGTCAGTCGCCTTGTAGCTATCCAGTTTGGCAAAATTGGCCGATTTGGCCTCCTCCGACTGGCGGTCCATCATTGAGACCCCGATAGCCGCACGGATTCCCATTTCTTCGGCAGCTTGTGCTGTGACTTGCTCGTCCCAGTACATATCGTCGAAAAAGACAGTACCCGATTTTATCATCTCCAGTATGGCCAAACGTGAACCCGCATAAATATCATCAGCTGTCAGTTTGGCTTCCATGGGCCATATCGATTCATTGAGCCACTTCTGCAAAGGCATATCATCAGCATACCCGCGAAGCAGCACCATGGCGGCATGGCAATGTCCATTATAGAAAGGGGGCACCATGGCAAACCTTTTTCCGTCAATCGTTTTATCAGCACCTTCTATTGGGGATTCCGTGATTCTTTTGAACCGTTTCCCCTCTATCAGTACATTCTGACGTTTGCCATTCAGCAGCACATCCTTTATAAGTATTGTATTATTCATTCTCCTGATTCTTCGTTATTTTTCTGAGATTCCTGACTGTCATCTTTTGGAGCGACAGGCTCCTTCGTCGAAATCAGACGGATTCCATCCTCTTCTATCTGGATTCTGCGATGCTTATATAAGACGCCGATACACTTTTTGAAAGCTTTTTTACTGCAACCGAAATTGTCAGCTATCTCATCAGGATCAGATTTGTCGTTAAAGGGGAGAAAGCCGCCTTTCTTTTCCAACGAAGAGAGAATCAGGTCATCCAGTGTATTGACAACACTGATACCCTGTTTCTGCAAAGAGACGTCCACTTTGCCATCCTCACGCACATATTTGACGTATCCCTTGGTTTTCATGCCAATCTCAACGTATTCAAAAATCTCGCTGCTGTAAATCATGCCCCAATAGGCATTATCAACAATCACTTTGTACCCCGATTCATGCTCTGCCGCTATCAGCAGGTCCACTTCCTGATTCATTTTATAGGAAGGTGTCGTCTGATTGAGGTAACGCTCCGTATGCATGGTTGCTATTATCTGGCGGGTCTCGGTATCGTAATAGACGTAAACCAGATAAGTTTCATCCACACGCAGGCGGGCCTTCCACTCTCTCGAAGGCATAAACAAAGGGAAAGACACCCCCCAATCGAGCAGGGCGCCATAGGTAGAAACCGAATCGACCGTCAGAAATCCGAAATTGCCGGGCATTACAAAAGGGGTCATGGTGGTGGCTATGGCGTTGCGTTTGGCATTGCGGGTCAGGAACACACTGATTTCATCACCTTCCTTCACCTCTGTATGCACGTCAGTTTTTGGCAAGAATATCTCGCCCTCATTTTCACCACCATCCAAATAATAACCTCCGCCACCAATGCGCAGCACTTTCAGCGAATTAAACGATCCTATATTAACCATAAATTGTGGTATTCTAAATATTATAATGTCAGACTTCTTGTTGATAATTGACAGACTGACGAATCAGTTCGGCAACCCGATGGTCGGCAAGAACTTCCACCAGCTTAAATCCGAAATAGATAGCAGCACCCGCACCTGCACCTGTGACAAACTGTCCAGATACCACAACTGGCTGATGAACAAAAGTAGCTCCTTTCAGTTCTGACTCAAACCCAGGATAACAAGTTGCCTTTTCTCCTTCCAATATTCCATAATTGCCAAACACCATAGGTGCCGCGCAAATGGCAGCCAGTTTTTTCCCGGCATGGTAATGGGTCATCACCACCTCTTTCAGTTTGTCATATTTCAAATAATTGCGTGTATTGGGTCCACCAGGCAAGAAAAGGAGGTCGGCAGAGGTAAAACTGTCCACATCTTCAAAGAGAGTATCAGCCTCAACAGTGATGCCTTGCGACCCGTTAACAGTCTTACGGCCCATCAATGAGACCACAACGACCTCAAATTTTGCACGACGCATAAAATCAATAGGTACGATTGCCTCGCTGGGCTCAAATCCATCAATCAAGAAAGCGTATACTCTTGTCATATTTTATGGTTTTTTATTCTAAATCAGAGAGAGATTCAAACACAGAAAGATTCTGACAGCAGAATCACTGCATCGAAAAATTATAAATAATTCGTCCCACTTGATGCTTTTGGCTGGTTATCGGATTGAAATGAGTGCTTTTGGCTGCTTCTATAGCAGCATTACGCAACACGCGGGAATCAATATTGGTGCCACGCGCCACAGTAGCTTGTATAACGTCTCCATTGGAATCAACCATAATCTCCACAACCACACTACCCGACTCATTCACCGTATAATCAGGACGGACCAGATTTCCACGCAATGAACGACCCGCAAGAGACCAGCTATAACCGCTACCTGCGCCACCATTAACGTGCATTTCTCCTTTTCCTCCTTGACCTGTTCCCTTGGTATCTTCACCGCCAGTTCCTCCGTTTTGACCAAAAGCAGGTGTTTTTTTACCAAAAACATTTTTTACAGAGCCATGAATACG
>CALMUD010000239.1 GCA_937872735.1 uncultured Bacteroidales bacterium | reverse complement strand
GGCTGAGTGACAGTGAGAGAGCAGCCGCTGGCAAAAGAGATGCGTCCCTCCTTCATCAGCTTGATGACGGCATCCTGAATGACCTCAGTGTACATAGTGAACTGCGGAATCTCCTTATCCTCGCCCAGGAAGCCGAGCACCGCATTGGCCACATTGCCGACTCCCGACTGGATAGGGAGGAAATCCTTAGGAATGAAGCCCGACTTGAGCTGCGAAGCCAAGAACGAAGCAACATTCTGTCCGATGCGGGTAGTGGTGTCGTCGAGCGGAGTAAACTTGCCGACCTCGTTAGGGCGGCTGGTATTGACCACCGCGATAATCTTGTCAGGGTCCACCTTGACGGTGAGAGAGCCAGCGCGGTCCTTGACGGAGTAGATAGGAATCTCCTTGCGGTAAGGAGGGTCGACAGGCTCGAACAAATCGTGCATGCCCAAGAGCGTCTTAGGCTGCATATCGTTAATCTCAACAATAATCTTGCTGGCAAGACGGGCAAAAGTAGGAGTGCTGCCGACACCTGCAGTAAGAAGAATCTCACCATTGGCCGACAAGTCGGCCGCCTCGATGATAGCGACATCCAGTTTGCCATAAGTGCCATAGCGCAATTCCTGAGCGAGCTGCGAGAGGTGCATATCAATATACTTCACCTCGCCGGCATTGATAGCCTTGCGCAAGTCCTTATTGCTCTGATAAGGGGTGCGGAAATTGACAGCATGAGCGCGGGCGAGCTCCCCATCGCAAGAGTCGCCAGTGGAAGAGCCAGTGAACAAGTCAATCTTGAACTCACGGCCCGCATTATGTTCCTCCTCAGCAAAGCGGGCGATAGCAGTAGGGAGCTCCTTGGGCGAGCCAGATGCAGTGAAGCCGCTGGTGGCGACCTTATCCCCATTCTTTATCAGCCGTGCAGCTTCGGCCGCACTCATAAAATTGTATGCCATTTTTATTTAAATTTAGTTTATTCCTGTATAAAAATGCAACCTAAAAAAGCTATTTTGCGCAAATTTACAAATAATTATCCATTTTAGGCAACAAAAAGCAAGTATAAAGCGGAAAATAATAGTCAAAAAGGTAAAAAAATGGAAAATCAGTAGATGGAGATGTCGGAAGGCAAAGCAGCCTGAAGACAATCCAAGTGCTGAGCGCGGAGCAAGAGCATCCGTTCCTTATAGAAAGGAGAAGCCTGCTGGAAAGCCCTGACGCCCAAAGCCGGCAGATGGAACAAATCGGACCAGACATCGTCCTTGGCAGGATAGCTGGCGACGCAGAAATCCCTCAGCTTGGCCAAACGGGAGGCCCGCTGAATGGCCACCTGCAAATCGCCCAACTCGTCGACCAGCCCGATGCGCTGCGCCGTGGTGCCACTCCAGACATGCCCCTGCGCCACCGCCTCAATCTGCGCCACCGAACGGTGTCTGCCGTCAGCGCAGCGCTTGACAAACTGCGCGTACCCCCTATTGACATAGAGCTGCAGCAGGCGCGCCTCGTCGGGCGACATAGGGCGGAAAATGGCAGGAAAATCAGCATTACGGTTCGTCTTGACCACATCATAGTCCATCCCGACCTTCCCAGCCAGATTCTGCACATTAGGAATGACCCCAAAAATGCCGATAGAGCCCGTGATGGAAACGGGGTCGGCCACGATGGCATTGGCACTGCACGCCATGTAATAGCCACCCGAAGCCGCATAATCGCCCATGCTGACGACGACAGGCTTCTTCTGCCTGAGCAGTTGCAGCGAGCGCCACATCTGCTCAGAGCCATAAGCGCTGCCGCCCGGCGAATTGATGCGGAGCACGACCGCCTTCACCTTATCATTGTTGCGGAGCTTATCCATCTCCGCACAAATCTTCTTGGAACTGATGCCCTCCTCATTGCCATTGTCAATCTCGCCAGCGGCATAGAGCACAGCGACCTGGCTGCCCGAATCGTCGAGAGAAAGAGACTGTGCATAATCGGCCGCCTCGGAAAACGGGACCTCCGCCCCCGCAGCGAGCGCGAGCTTGCGGCGGAGCAAAGCCGAGACCTCATCGGCATAGACCAGCCTATCGACCAGATGCAGCTTGACATCGGCCTCAGGAGAACGGAACGACTGGAAACTGTCGGCAGCGGCATTGAGCTGACCCACCTGCAAATGGCGCGAATCGGCAATCTGGCGCAAGACCGTCGCCCACAAATCGCCGACCAGCTGAGTGGCCTGCAACCTGCTGGCCGGGCTCATCTGGCGATTGGTATATTGCTCGGTGAACGACTTGAAAGTGCCGACCTTGACGACCTGCATCTGGATGCCCACCTTATCGAGCAGCTGCTTATAGAAAGAAGAGCGGTAGGCCAGGCCGCGGAAATCGACCACGCCATCGGGGTTGAGGAACACCGAATCGGCCGCCGAGGCCAGATAATAGCCCCCCTGCGAGTAAGCGCCCGAATAAGCATAGACAAACTTGCCCGAAGATTTGCGGAAATGGAGAATGGCATTGCGGAGCTCGCAGAGGCTGGCAAAGCCCCCCGAAAAAGCGCCCGGCTCGATGAGTATGCCCTTGATATTCTTATCGGTCTCCGCCTCACGGACCGCCGTGAGCAAATCGTCGAGGCCATATTCATAATCCTCGTCATTGCCAAAGAGAGAAGCCAGCGTGGGCTTGGAGCGCTCGACCAGCGAGCCTTGCAGACGGATACGGAGCACCGAATTGCCCGCAGGCAATTCCGGCTCGGCATGTTCGGCCGCGATACCAACCACTGCCAGCAGCGCCAGCACACCCACCACACCCAAGAGCGCCAAGCCGACAAAAACGGCCAGCACCATCTTGAAAAACTGTTTCATGAAATACCATTTAAATATAACAGATACAAAAGTACGTTAAAAAAACAAGCGACATTTCACAGAAAGCACAAAACTTGATAAAATTTGAAACAAATAAAGGGGAATTTTTTTCAAAATAAACCGAAGCGTGATGAATTTTATTATAAATTTGTAGGTTGTATGAACAAAGAGAAGGACACCCCCGAAAGCGCATAAAAATTTTAATAATTAAAATATATCTTCTAATATGAAATTCGGACATTTTGATGACGAGCGTCGTGAATACGTCATCACGAATCCACGCACACCGTGGCCATGGATCAACTACTTAGGGAATGAGGATTTCTTCTCCCTGATATCGAACACCGCGGGTGGATACTGTTTCTACAAGGATGCAAAATTCCGTCGTATAACCCGTTACCGTTACAACAACGTCCCTATGGATGCCGGAGGCCGCTACTTCTACATCAAGGATGGCGATACCATCTGGAACCCAGGCTGGAAGCCATGCAAGACACCGCTGGACAGCTACGAGTGCCGCCACGGCATGAACTACACCATCATCAATGGTGCGAAGAACGGCGTGGAAGCGGAAGTAACCTTCTTTGTGCCGCTGAACACCTACGCCGAAGTGCACAAGGTGAAGCTGACCAACAACAGCAAGGAGACCAAGAAGCTGAAGCTGTTCTCATTCATAGAGTGGTGCTTGTGGAACGCAGCAGCCGACATGGAGAACTTCCAGCGCAACTTCTCGACAGGAGAAGTGGAGATAGAGGGTTCGACCATCTACCACAAGACAGAATACAGAGAGCGCAGAGACCACTACGCATTCTACAGCGTAAACGCGCCAATACAAGGCTATGACACCGACCGCGAGTCGTTCCTTGGCCTGTATAACGGATTTGACGAGCCAGAGGCAGTGCTGGAAGGCAAGCCACGGATGTCATTCGCACACGGATGGTCACCAATCGCCTCCCATTATATAGAGGTGGAGCTGAAGCCAGGCGAGAGCAAAGACTATGTGTTTGTGCTGGGCTATGTAGAGAACAAACAGGAAGAGAAGTGGGAGAGCAAGGGCGTAATCAACAAAAAGAAAGCGCACGACATACTGGCCAAGCTGGATACGACCGCGAAAGTGGACGCTCTGTTTGCCGAGCTGCGCACCTACTGGGACAACCTGCTGAACACCTTCGTGCTGAAGAGCGGCAACGACAAGCTGGACCGTATGGTGAACATCTGGAACCAATACCAGTGCATGATTACGTTCAACTTCTCCCGTTCGGCATCGTTCTTTGAGAGCGGTATTGGCCGAGGCATGGGATTCCGCGATTCCAACCAGGACTTGGTAGGATTTGTACATCAGATACCATCACGTGCGCGCCAGCGTATCATCGACATCGCCTCTACCCAGTTTCCTGACGGCGGCTGCTACCATCAGTATCAGCCACTGACCAAGCGCGGCAACAACGACATAGGTGGCGGATTCAACGACGACCCTATGTGGCTGATATTCGGAACCGTAGCTTATGTGAAAGAGACTGGCGACTTCAGCATACTTGACGAGAAAGTGCCATTTGACAACCAGCCAGGTTCAGAAAAGACCCTGTTTGAGCATCTGACCATCTCGTTTGACCACGTTGTAAAGAATCTGGGTCCACACATGCTTCCACTCATCGGCCGTGCCGACTGGAACGACTGTCTGAACCTGAACTGCTTCTCGTGGGACCCTAACGAATCGTTCCAGACAACAGAGAACAAGACAGAAGGCACCAAGGCAGAGTCGTTGATGATAGCCGGATTGTTCGTAGTGAGCGGAAAGGACTATGTGGAACTTTGCCGCGAGATGGGCAAAGGCACCGAAGCCGACCGCGCAGAGAAGTGCGTGAACAGCATGGTGGACGCCGTGAAGAAACATGGCTGGGACGGTGACTGGTATGTACGCGCTTACGACTACTATGGCAAGCCAATAGGCAGCAAGCAGAACAAGGAAGGCAAGATATTCATAGAGAGCCAAGGCTGGTGCACAATGGCCGGCATCGGTCTGGAAGACGGAATGGTGAAGAAGTCACTGGACTCCGTAAAGAAATATATGGACACTCCGAACGGAATAGTACTGTGCAACCCAGCCTATACCGAATATATAGTAGACTACGGCGAGATTTCATCTTATCCGGAAGGCTACAAGGAGAATGCCGGAATATTCTGCCACAACAATCCATGGGTAATCATCGGCGAGACCGTATTGGGCCGCGGCGACTACGCATGGGACTACTTCAGCAAGATATGCCCTTCATATACCGAGGACAAGTCGGAGCTGCACAAGGTAGAGCCTTATGTATATTCACAGATGATAGCCGGAAAGGACTCAGCCAAACCAGGCGAGGCCAAGAACTCATGGCTGACCGGAACCGCCGCATGGAACTGGTATGCCATTTCTCAGTTCATACTCGGCATCAAGCCAAGTTACAAGGGCATCATGATGGACCCATGTATCCCAGCCGACTGGAAGGGATTCCATGTAAGCCGTATCTTCAGAGGCGCCACGTTTGAAATTGAAGTCAAGAACACTGGCGTGATGAAGGGCGTCAAGTCCATCACAGTGAATGGCAAAGCGGTAGCAGGCAACATCATACCAATGCAGCCTAAGGGCAGCGTGAACAAGGTAGAAGTAGTGATGGGCTAACAAACCGCGCGAAAGAATCGCAAGAAAAGTCAACAAGACACGGGACTGAACGGTCCTGTGTCTTTTGACGTATTATAAAGCGATAAAGCGAAAACAGCAAAAACAACAACAAATAAATGGAAAACAATCAGAAAGTCTCCTTTGTGGAGAAAGTAGCCTATGGAACAGGCGACATGGCCTGCAACCTATTCTGGGCGCTGATATGCGTCTTTGCCGCCATATTCTATACCGACTATTTCGGCATATCAGCAGCGGCGGCAGGAACGATGATGCTGGTGGTGCGCTGCATTGATATCACGTTTGACGTGATAATAGGTGCGTGCGCCGACCGAGTAAAGACCAAGTTCGGACGGTTCCGTCCTTGGATACTTTACGGAGCGCTTCCCTTCTGCGTGATAGGATTCATCACATTCCTGACCCCCGATTTCTCGCAGGGTATGAAGTTGGCATACGCCTATGTGACCTATGCCGCCTTCATGCTGATGTATTCGGTGGTGAACGTGCCTTATGGCGCCCTGATGGGCGTGATGTCGGCCGACCCCGAAGAGCGTACCTCCATCTCAGCCTATCGTAACATTCTGGCTCAGGCCGGATGTTTCGTAGTGTATGGCAGCACTTTGACCTTTGTGCAGTTCTTCTCGAAGAACCACACACCACAGGCCGCCTTCTCAATCATCGTCGGCATCTACGCACTGGTGGCCCTCTGCTCACTGATGTTCTGCTTCACGCAGACCAAAGAGCGCATAGAGCCCGTACATGAACAGAAAAACAAACTGAGTGATGACCTTAAAGACCTGGTGCACAACCGTCCATGGATATGCCTGACCTTTGCGGGCATCACGATGCTGTTCTTCACCGTGATACACAACAACCTTACCTCGTATTACGCCAAGTATTATGTGGCAGACATTGTGGTGGACTCAACCAAGACGAACGGTGCGATAAGCCAAGTGACGACCGGTCTTGACCAGAAGCCGATGTATGTATTGGCAGACGGCACACAGGACAACGGCCAGGGTGATGTGGC
>CALMUD010000238.1 GCA_937872735.1 uncultured Bacteroidales bacterium | reverse complement strand
TATAATTTTGTGGATATATGAATGAACGAAATCGAATAGAACTGCTGGCACCTGCCAAATCGGCCGAGGTGGGGATACAAGCCATTTACCATGGCGCGGATGCTGTATATATAGGTGGACCCAAATTCGGGGCACGGTTGGCGGCTGGCAATTCTCTGGCCGATATTGAAGCTTTGGTCAAGGTGGCCCATTGCTATTACGCCAAGGTTTATGTGGCTCTCAATACCATTCTCACAGATGCTGAATTGGAGGAAACGCGAGCTCTTATTTGCCAACTTTATCAGGCGGGTGTGGATGCTCTTATTGTTCAGGATATGGGTATCACCCAGCTCGACTTGCCGCCTATATCGCTGCACGCCAGTACACAAATGGACAATCGGACACCGCAGAAAGTCAAATTTTTGGAAGATTCAGGCTTCGACCAGGTCGTTTTGGCCCGAGAACTCTCATTTGACGAAATACGAGCCATATCCAGCCAAACGTCAGTCCGCTTGGAGGCCTTTGTTCATGGGGCATTGTGCGTCAGCTATAGTGGTCAATGCTACCTTAGTGCGGCTCTTTGCGGCCGCAGTGCCAATAGGGGGGCCTGCGCACAGCTGTGCCGTTTGCCTTATACCCTGCGTGATGCAGAGGGACGGACCATTGCTGCCCATCAGCATCTGCTGTCGTTGCGTGATATGAATTTGTCGGAGCATTTGCGAGAATTGCTTGATGCTGGTGTCTCATCACTCAAAATTGAGGGGCGCCTGAAAGATGATGCGTATGTGAAGAATGTTACGGCTTTTTACCGTCAAAAACTGGATGCTGTGCTGGAGTCGGACAATCCTTATACCCGCACCAGCTCTGGCCGCTCGTCGTATACTTTTGTACCTTGTCTTGAAAAAAGTTTCAATCGGGGATTCACCGAATATTTCACTCACGGAAGGCAGGATGTTGGCTCGTTTGTTACCCCCAAATCGCAGGGTGAGCCTGTAGGGCGGGTTTCATCGATTGGTGCCAAATGTCTGACGGTGGATACCTCCAAAACGCTGCATAATGGAGACGGATTCTGTTTTGTGAACGACCGGGGCGAATTTCTCGGATTCAAGGCCAATAGGGTGGAAGGCAAGACTATATATCCGTTGAATATGCCTGTGATAGAGGTTGGCACACAGCTCAATCGCAACTATGATGCCGCCTTTGAGAAAGAATTGTCCAAGCCTACGGCCGAACGTAAGATTGATGTGCGGCTCCGTTTCGTACAGACTGCCGACGGCTTCAGATTGGAGGCGGAAGATGAGGACCATTGCCAAGTGGTGTTGCCGATAACTGCGGATGCCGATGAGGCGAAAAATGCCGAACGGGCATTGGACACGATTCGCACGCAGTTGTCTAAAACGGGAAACACTCCGTTTTCAGTGTCCGAGGTGGACATAAGTCTTGACCATCCTTGCTTTTTTCCTGCTTCGCAGTTGGCAGACTGGCGTCGGCAACTGGTTCAGAACCTGACCGATAAGCGGGAATCTTGCCGCCGCTGTGAAAAACATCCTTTTGAACAGACTTCCCATACCTATATATATAAGGAACTTGATTATCGTGGTAATGTGCACAATCAGCTGGCCCGTGCGTTTTATGCCCGCCATGGGGTAGAAAGTATTTCTTCCTCGTATGAGAATGGTGAAGTGCGTGACGTGGTCAATCTGATGACGTGTCGCCACTGCATCCGTTTCAGTCTGGGTCTGTGTTCTAAGAATGGCAAGTCGGACTATAAAGAACCTTTCTTTTTAGAGGATTCAAACGGCGACCGTTTGCAACTTCGTTTTGATTGTGCACGTTGCGAAATGGTGGTTTTGGGCAAAAAGAAACATCAGGACCGATAGCAAAAAGTTCAGTTGGGGTCTTTCTAAATCTGGAAATGCTTGTTTTTCTTGATTGAAATCAAGAAAAAATATATTTTTTGAGGGGGGCTAAACCATTAAATGATAGCCGTTTCGGAAAAAATGGCCAAAAAGTCA
>CALMUD010000237.1 GCA_937872735.1 uncultured Bacteroidales bacterium | reverse complement strand
CACGGGGCTGAGGCCAAACCATCGATACCATCAATCAGATTGATAGCATTCATAATGAATACAATAATCAGCACAGTAAGTGGCAATCCTATCCATTTAGGAATGGCATAAATACCGAACAATCCATAAAAACTGTCAAAGCAGAGTCCTGATAGGGCTAACAAAATACTAGAAAACAACTGAATGAGAAATTTTGAACGATATCGCACTCCTATCAAATCATCCATCATGCCCATCAAATAAAGAATAAACAGACTACAGAACAGAGAAAGTAAATGCGTAGCGATATCCATATTCAGAATATTCTTTCCTATATATATACAATTGCATACGACAACCAAAGATACCGACACAACAATGCAAGGGAAAAATGCGATTCCCCCCAAACGAGGAATCGGTGCCGTATGTATCTTTCTGGGATTCACTTGATCAAAAAGTCTGCGACGAAAAGAGACCAATGATATCCTAGGCAAAATAGCGGCATTTATACTCCATCCCAATATAAAGACAATAAAGGTTTCAGTGAAACAAATCCAATCCATAGCCTTTAAAACACTAAACAATTATATTCTGATATTAATCTTGGTATTCTCCATATCCATAATGGTATCCATATTTGTATCCATACTTATACCCATAGCGCCCATTTATACTATCTGTTCCATTCAGCAAAATGGACAAGTTCTTATATTTCTGATCCGTATAAGACTTCTCAATAACCGGCAACATGGAGCGATCAAGCAATCCAGCACGAACCACAAACAACGTCATATCAACCTGTTTGTTGATAATATCGGCATCTGCAACAATCTCAATAGGGGGACAATCAATAAATATATAATCATATGATGTCCGCAACATATCAAGCAATTGTTTCAGACGCTTTGAAAAAAGCATTTCTGTCGGATTAGGAGGAAGGGTTCCTACAGGAATGACAGACAGTGTGGAAGTTGACGACTTATATATGATATCATCTGTCTCGTCCACCCGTCCTGCCAGATAATCAGAAATACCCTTTTTAGGTCTATTAATATAATTACTTAACGAGGCCTTACGCAAATCCAGATCCACCACCACCGTCTTTTTGTCCTTGATAGCAAAGCTAGTAGCCAGATTGAAAGTAATAAAAGTCTTTCCACTATCAGGATTGGCAGATGTCAACATAATCACATGTGATTTTTGTTCTACACCTTGCATAAACTCAAGATTGGTACGTACCACTCGAAATGCCTCATTAATGATGTCTCGGCTCTTCTCTTTCACCACCACGATACATTTTTTCTTTTCACGTTTTCTGAATCCATGCCCATCTTGTCCAACATATGGTATTTCTCCAACAAACGGAGTCGTCATTTTTTCCAGATCCTTACGGCCTCGTACAGTGGTGTTCGTATTCTCTCTGATAAAAACAAGCACGACTGGCAACAATAATCCTAAAACAAAAGCAACCAATAACACATTCCTCTTTACAGGCGATGTCGGCACCATACTTCCATCAGGGGCGGCTATGATGCGTGTATTGTAGGCAGTGAATGCCTGTGACAATTCATTTTCCTCTCGTTTCTGTAACAGATAAAGATACAAGGCCTCTTTCACTTTCTGCTGACGCTCAACACTCAGCAGATATTTAGCCTGTTTTGGATTAGATGCTATCTGTGAGGTGGCCTGACCTCTATTTCCTCGTTGACTCTTAATCTGTTCATTCAGCGATACCAGCTGATTATCCACCGTATGTAACAAAGCTTTTCGCATCCCTGCCAATGAGGCATCGAGTTGCACCACCAAGGGATTCTTGGTGCTGCTTTGCGACACAAGGCTGTTACGGTCCAGCAACTGCTTGTTGTAATCGGAAATCTGACTTTCAATAGCAGGTCCGCCAATCCCCGAATTGGCAGGCAACAACTGAAACTTATTGGCGTCGTTCGACAGATAGTCACGAACATAACGGGCCATATAAGCCTGATTGTTCAATGCCTCCAGCGACACTTTGGCATCACTAGCCTGAGTCATATACAATTTGGCAGCTTCTTGCACGTCGGGTAACAGATTGGCACTCTTGAACGACGAGATGTCATTATCCACATTACCCAACTCATCCTCAATCACCCCCAACCGTTCGGTGATAAACATGGAAGTGCTGACAGCCATCTGGTTTTTATCCTTTATCCAGCTTTCGTTGTAAGCTGCAATAAGGGTGCTGAGTATATTCTCCGCCCGCTGTGTTGATACATCATTATACGACAAAGCAATGATATTCGATTTTTCATCTGTCTGCGAGATGGAAAGATTGGAAGAATACTGCTCAACTGCCTCTTGCAAAGTGGAACAAGAGATATGGATGAACATTTTATCAGATATGTGACCATGAAAAGAAACCGATGGAGATACCACCACCTTCCCTAATGGCGTCAATATCATTTGGTTCAACTTACCCTTGATGACAGAAGCGTCACCCAAGTATTCCCCATTTTTTACGAAATTGGACAGCAAGATGATATTTCCTCTATCCAGCTCCACATCAAATGAGGCGGTGGAACTGGATGGCAGATTAATCATGGCCACAGTAATAGGCAGATTGTCGCCATAAAGCGTTTCATCATGGAAATGTCCATCGGCCATGTAAGTCATATTCAGATGCAGTCGACCCACCACCTCTTTCATAAGATCAGGAGATTTTAATGTCCCGATTTCGTCATTCACATTGGATTTTGACGTAAAAACGCCAAAATTAGCCATATCTTCAATTTCACTAGCGGCCGACTTGTCTTTTGAGTCATCCTTGATAAGGATAGAAGCCGTACGAGTATAAACAGAAGGCGTTTTTAAAAGATAAAAGGTAGCAGCCCCAATGCACACCAGCAACGAAACAACAAACCATTGCCACCTGCTGGCGCAGAGATAAAACAAATCCTGTATGCGGATAAAATCCTGACCGCCTGTATTTTTATTTTCTTGTATAGCCATTTTACATTATATTACTCATCTCATAATCAATACGGCCACCGAAGTCATCAACGAGGCCACCGAAATCCAGAAAGAAGAAGAACGCACGTTGTTTCCGTTTACCGTTGACTCACGAACTTTCGTCTTATTGGGTTCCACATACACCACATCATTCTGCCGCAGATAATAAACAGGAGAAGCCAGCAATTGTCTGGCAGAACAAAGATTTACCCGATAAATATGTTGCGATCCATTCTCACCACGGAGCACCAATACATTCTCTCTCCTACCATAAATGGTCAAGTCACCAGCCATGCTCAGCGCATCTAGAATGGTGATGCAATCCTTGTCAATATTATATTTTCCAGGATGGCTAACCTCCCCCATAACCGATACAGCAAGATTCATATATTCCACCGTAACCACAGGGTCTTTCACCAAGTCGCGTGATACCAATTCACTCTTTACCAGTGCAGCCACCTTCTCACGAGTCAATCCCTTTACATATAATTTACCAACTATCGGAAAATCAATATTGCCTTCAGAATCAACCACATATCCGAGCACGCCTTGATTTCTGCTTTGAAAATTGTTGTCCCCAATTTGCTGGGTGACCACTGTCAGATTGAAAAGGGTGGTTAGCCGCGGGTCCTGACTGTTAACAAAGATGGAAAGTTTGTCTTTGGGCTGTACTAAAATTTCGGTAGGACCCATCGCCACCTGCGCGCTGTCTCCACCCTTCACATCCTGAAAATAGGTGATCTGCTTGGGTGTGGAACAGGAACAAAGAAATGAAAGACACAAAGATGTAAATATGATTCTAAAAGTACTGCTCCTCATTTTTTTATATTTTTTGTAATCACAAACAATCATAATTTTTCTATCATCGAAGAAGGAATAAAGGCCGTAGCCACCATGGCCACTCCCGGTATGGAAACCAGCACCCGCTTGTCCTTCTTTATTTTTACTATATGTCCCTCTGTATCCTTAAAAGGGCCATCGGTGACTCTCACCCTGCAACCAATTTTCAAATCTTTAAACCGGCTTTCCTCCAGATATACCAACTCCTCGTTCATGGTCTTGGTTACCCTGATAAAATTGTCCATATCCATATCTCTCACTACAAGTGGGGTAGAGGTTTCTCTGTCCATCATATATTTTATCGGAGTGAAATTATCTACTTGCTGTTTGAATTCCGACAAAAAAGACAGCGAAGAATGAATGAAAATCAGATTGCTGATAGCTGGCTTCAAGATTTGTACCCGTTGTCCGTTCTTTTCGGTATAGACATAAATCATAGGAATATATGACTCCACATGCTGCTGTTCCAATTTCGTTCTTACTTTCAGTTCCCGATTATAAGGGACTCTGAATACGTACCAACGAACAGACGTATCACAATTCATGAACCAAATACATATCTTAGGTTCCTCAAAAATCAGACTGACTTCTGCGGTACAATAGAAATTTCGCCAAAAAGATGGAATATGAACGACCTCGAACAGATTCCAAGACGTATTATTTTCACTTTAAACAAGAAATTCAAAACAAACACCCACAAAAAAAATGCGGACAGAATATAATTATTCTGTCCGCATTTTTGCGACATGACATAATATAGTCAACACCACGTCACATAAAGATGCAATATTAACGAATGTTAATAATAATAATGTGTGTGTGTGTTTAATATTATTTTTCATAATATCAAGCAAAAACTCACTTTTTTTTGTATTTTTTATTGTCCACATACACAGAAAACTTAACCCGACAAAGTTACAACATAAATTCTATAAAAAAAATAAATACGATTTAAAAATTTTATGCTTATCTTAGCACCATGTGTTTATGATTTAATGTTTTATCTAATACCTATTTTTCATGATGAGAAGTAAATTCTTAGCATTGGCATTGTGCCTGCTGGCCGGGAGCTGGTGTGCACAATCGGCACCTGACCCCAATTTCCATATTTATCTGTGTTTCGGTCAATCGAATATGGAAGGCCAGGGAACCATCGAAACGCAAGACAAGACCGTTAGCAGCCGCTTTGTAATGATGTCGGCGGTCGATTGCGGCAGCCGGGCCATGGGCAAGTGGTATGCCGCCATCCCGCCACTTTGCCGCTGCGGCACCGGATTATGCCCCGCCGACTATTTCGGCCGCACATTGGTTGACTCGCTCAGCGACAGCATCAAAGTGGGAGTGATTGTGGTGGCTGTGGCTGGCTGCGACATCCAGCTATTTGAGAAGAACAATTACCAATCGTATCTGAGCAGCGCGGCCAGCTGGATGCAGAATATAGCCAGCTCGTATGGCAACAACCCTTACGGACGGTTGGTTGATATGGCCAAAATTGCTCAGCAGCAAGGCGTGATAAAGGGCATATTGCTGCACCAGGGCGAGACAAATACGGGTCAGAGCACTTGGCCCAGCCGCGTGAAGGGTATCTACGACAACCTGATCAGCGACCTCGGACTGAATGCCAGCCAGACTCCGTTACTCGTGGGCGAAATGCTGCCGGCAAGCGGTGGAGGCAGTTGCTCCTCGCACAACACTGTCATTGCCAAGGTTCCAAGCGTGATTCCCAACTCTTACGTCATATCTTCGGCTGGTCTGCAGGGAGTGGACAACTTTCACTTCAACTCGGCCGGCTATCGCACGCTGGGCAAACGCTATGCCGAACAGATGCTGAAACTGCTGCGTGCCAATGGCGGCGACAAACCTGTGGGCACTACGGGCGGCAATAGTAATACGGACACTACCCAGAAGGCTGCCGACTACAACATGAAGGGCAACAGTCTGCTGATACAGACGGAGGATATGCCCACTGTAGGCGGAAAATATTGCAGCGGATATTCGGGCAATTTCAAGGGCATGGCTTACTATGCCAACAACGACTACACACGGACAACGGTGCATTTCGACTCGGCTGGCACCTATAAGGTAACGCTGATGGGTTGTGCCGATGCCGACGTGGCAGCCAAAGTAACGCTGACGATTGGCGATGCCTCGCAGGAGTATGAGTGGAGCAGCAACACCGCCAGCGCGGTGGCTCACACCATCAGCATTGCCAAAGGAGGAACTTATACATTGACAGTGACCATGCTGACCGACAACGGCAAGAGCGATGCCTATGTGGACTATGTGCAGATTGAGCGCAGCGCCAACACTGGGATGGAGGCCACCGATGCCGATAATGAGCCGGTTCTCTATCCTAACCCTACCGATGGCTGGCTGTATGTGTCTGGCCAAGACATTGACGAGGTGGAAATAATAGACGGATCCAAGGGATATGGACTGCTGGCCACCAGGGGCAATGTGATTGATACCAGCACTCTGCTGCCTGGCACCTATCTGGCCCGCGTGACCTATGCCGGCAACCGCAGTGCCGTGCTGAGATTCATCAAGAAATAAGAGAAATCCTTCAATTTTATATTTTTTATAGACGACAAGCCGCGACTGCCAATGGGTAGCCGCGGCTTTGTTGTATAATATTACATATCACAACGTGCCAACAGCCGAAACATAAAACTCGAAAAACATCACGTAATATATAGGCAGATAGGTGACATCCCCTTTATGATACACTTTCTGTTCATTCGACAAAACAAAAGCCTGATGAATATTGTATTCATCAACCCCAATAAACCGATCCAACGCACTGTGCACCGTATAGTCCTTCCCCGATTTTATCTCTAACGGAATCACGGAAAGATGTTCCACGTCATCAATCAGATAATCAACCTCACCATTCTTTTTATTATCATAATAATATAGGTCAAAACCATGTGCCTTAAGTTCCTGCGCTACCACCGTTTCGTAAACCGACCCCAGATTAATGCTCCGCACATCCTGCATGATAGCCTGTATGTTGTTTTTGAAGAACAGTGCAGTAAGCAACCCCACGTCGTTCAGATACAACTTCAAGAGATTTTTCCCGCTATTCTCTATCAACGGATAAGAAGGCCGACTGATGGCTTTCACATCAAGAGCAATGCCAGCAGAAACAAGATACTCAAACTCATCACTATAATTTTCCATACGACTGCTCATTTTATTTTCAATATTCTTGGCTATAACCCTCTTCTTCTTATTCTCAAGATTAGAAGGTATCATACCATAAATGCGTTGAATCTTCAGCCGCGCATGATTCTGCTCATATTTTGACGCATCCACCCCATAGAGGGTATAAATGTCGTTCTGAACCTTGCGTATGGCCATCACATTATGCTGTTCCAGAAAAGCATTTACAGCATCAGGAAGTCCGCCTACAATAAGGTATTTCTTGAATAGGTCAAGCATTTTCAGGTGCAGCGTATCAGCTAAGGCCCGTCGTTCATTAAAACAAACGCGCATAGCTTGTATAGCCATCTGTCCCACCCCATTGGCCAGCAGAAATTCCTCGAAATCCATAGGATACATTTGCTCGACTTCAATACTGCCCAAAGGAATGGAAGAAGTCTGTTTCAACGTGACCCCCAGAAGAGACCCGCTCGCTATGTAGGTAAAACGGCCATCTTCCCTCAAAAATTTCAGCAAGGTTAGCAGATGGTCATAGGCCTGTATTTCATCAATAAAAACCAGGGTATCATCCTTCGACTTCATTTTATCACCAGCAACCACACTCAGAGCCAGATAAAAATCATTCACTGTTTTAGCCTCTGCAAATATTCTGTCTCCCAGTTTATCAGCCTCCATATTCACCTCTATGTAGTTGTCAAAAAGTTTTTGACCAACCTGACGGATTATATACGATTTACCAACCTGACGCGCACCATCTACTACCAAAATCTTATCAGACCCTGATTGCAAGTGACTTTCTATTCGTTTTCCTATTTTTCTATACAGCATATTACACTTTTCCTATAATTTAAGTGCCGTAAATATACACTTTTCCTATAAAATAGCATGGCAAAAAACACACTTTTCTGAAAAAAGAACAATAGAAGGTGCTATAGGCCACAATGGCAAAACTGAAATCTTACTTTCTTTAAGCAAACATCCAATACACACAAGAAGGGCGCACCGCAATCACGGCACGCCCCTTATGCTTCCTATTTGTTATTTTCACTTATTTCGCTATGTTCCAAGGAAAACTGTAAATGATGCCAGCAATATTAATCCTTCACGGTTTTTAATTCATATGTAAAGTTTCCAGCTGCCTTGTCATAGTCAACCACCTTTACTATATATGTGGCTCCAAGACTTTGCCAAATAATATCCGCTCCAACCTTTTTGGTTTCTTCTGGCAATTCTCCAGTTACAGTTATACGGTCTCCCACATAATGCACCCAATGGAAATATACATCATTGTTGTATATGTTATTAGGGTCATTGATACCAACGCTATCTATTGATATGCGCATATTGCAACTATCAGCAGGCGTCAATTCAATAGGATTTCCTATTTTTGTACCAAACGCAACTTGATTTTTCTCCGTTTTAGTATCATCATCGTCATCTTTTGAGCATGACGCAAATACACAAGACAACGCTAGTGTTGCCAATAAAAACATTTTTTTCATTTTATTTGCGAATTATTAATTATTTGGGACCAAAGTTATCCCAAACAAAACAGCCATACAAGTTTTTGCAAGCCTTGCAGACTGCATTTCCAATACACACAAGAAGGGCGCACCAATCGCGGCGCGCCCTTCAGGTCCAAATTAATTCATAGCAAGACATTTCATAAATCTTATTGTATATTGGCTTGCAAATAGTATCATCTTAAACACGAGACAAAGGTCGGCATTCGGCGCCGCTTTTGCCAAAATTCTGCAATGTTGTAGTCAAAAGGCTTTCCCT
>CALMUD010000236.1 GCA_937872735.1 uncultured Bacteroidales bacterium | reverse complement strand
TGTCTCGCAGACCGCCATTTTCCTCATTTCTTCGCTGTACCACTTCGGGGACACTACATCATTCTTCCATTGTACTTTGCTTCGTTTTCTTGATATTTTCTTTCCTGGTCTGCCTTTACCCGTTCTATTTCGTCCATCGCTGGCTCATGCGTGTCGTCAATTCGACAGTAATAATAAGACTCACTTTTTCCTAAGAGGCTTTTACCTGTGCGCCATATTGCCTTGTCATCTGGTATTCTGCCGAGCTCCAGCCACTGGTGCGCAGTATGCCACATCTCTGCTTCGTCCGTCTGCGCCTCCAATATTCTCATTTCGCTTTCCTTTTCCTCTTTCCTGGCTTTCCGCTGTTGCTTGCGGTTGTTGCTGATTATCGCTTTCGCTTTCCCCTCGTCTTTCCTTGCCTGCTTTAATGTATAATAGTCGGCTGCATACTGATAGAATCCATTTGTATACATTGTTACGCCCTTCGCGCCCCTTTTAAGAACCATTCCCATTTCATTCAGTTGTTTTTCGGTGTACCATTCACCTTTGACTTCATTTTTTACTTTAAATTTACCCATATTCAAATTATTTTGTTCTCTGCAAATATAATCGTTTTTACAAACAAGAATAAAAAAACGGAAACATACTTTCGTACATCTCCGCTTTTCTTCTATTCTTGTCACCTTTTTTAGGTCACTATAATTGTCTTGTTTTCGGGACAAGCAAGTTCTTCCTTTATTTCTTCCAATAGCTTTCCTTTCGCTTCTATATGCAGAATTTCTTCCCCTCCAAACGCAATATGAAGGTCCGAACTATTGTGCAACACACAATACTCCTTGACATACCATTCACACAGAGATATAATTTCGTCTGCGCTTATCTCACGCCTGTCGTCTGATATATACTTTTCTGTTTTTAGCTTTCTCGCCAGGTACACATGCGCTATTCCTGACACAAATTCATAATCTTTTGCTGACATACTACTTTCCTCCTTTGTGCGAATACAACTCGCTATTCTTGATTATCATTTTGTTCGGCATGCAGAACTTCACATGACGGCCACCGTTGGCCTCGAACATTTCAAAATACAACAGTCTGCCGTTCGGGACAGTAAATCGCTTGAAAAAGAATACAATATCCAATCCTCCGTGACCATGCACAACTTGCGTGGGATCGCTGTAATATGTGTATAACGGTACTATCTCATCTTCCTGGATGGCGGTCTGCTTTGTCTCTTTTTTGTCTCTTATATATGACTTGACAAAATCGAGAGAATAATCTATATGACTCTGATTGTCCGTGTGCATATAGAACATGATTACATCCTGGTCTGTATAGATGGAATACAATGCGAAACTCATACTTCCAGACTGGGTGCCTATGTTGTTTATTTTCATCCCGTCCGACACTACATTTTCAGCCATCTTTTTCATTTCGTCCTCATTGACAGCAACTCCTTGGAAAAATGCGTTGGACGTACTGTCTCCCATATTCAACGATAAAACAGAAGGGTTCGCTGCATAATCAACCAGGAACGGAAAGACTTCCCCTTTTACGGTCGTCACCGTTATACTCGTTTGTGGCATATCGGAAGATATACATTTTACTTTTACTATGTTGTCTATGTCCTTATCGGCCCCTTCTGCTATTAATGAATCACATCCAAGGTCTATATCGGACACTTTCTGACCGAATATCAAATGCGAGGTTTTGGCATCTGACACTTCTATTTTCTGATACGGTATCTCATCCGCTCCGCTGATACTGTCTTTTACATTTTTCATGTTCACGGCCAGATAACGTGGTTTTGCGTTATATACCACCTGAAAACTGTAGAATTTGCCGTCCGTCGTGACCACTGTCACGTTTGTCGGGTCAAAATAGGGTATCTCACTTTTTATTTTCAATATACTTCCAGCGGAAGTCTTTTCACCGGTGACATCTCCGTCTCCAAAATCGGCATATTTGATTTCAGAAGGAAATTTTAGGTGAAGATACTTCACGTCCGACACATCCAGCTTTATCGGGTGTACTGATCGTGGTACTCCGTACACCGCAACAAGACTGGCCAGCATCATAATTATCACTATCGTTCTTTTCATTCTACTTCCCTGATTGTTATTAAATAATTGGCTGCAATATTGACTCGTGTCTTGCTTGCAGACTTTGAGATGGCTTTCTTTGCTGCCCTTCCCAAACTGTTTACCGCTGTCACTCCTACTCCTACTAATGATGTAGATGCGTGTTGCGTGGAAAAATCTGTATTCTGGTCATCTATTGTACTGCTTTTCCCCTCTTTGCCTGCGTCTGCAATGGCATTGTCTGGCACATAAATACCCCTGAATCCATCCTTGTCGTATATCTGACCTCTGAACGGCAATACGTTGTCTCGATAATTGATATTGTCGACCGTTATTTGCATACGGCTGTCGGAAAACGACACTCTACCGTATACAAACGAATTTTTGGGCACCACCACTCCATTGATGGTTAACGGGTCCAACAGACGGAGCTTCACGATGGAGTTCGTTGTCAGATTTTTCTGCGCTCCATGGACCACCGCCCTGATGTCATGACCGTTGGAACGATACGAACTGCCTCCAAGTCCGTTAAATCCTTTCCTTTTGTTCACTGGCTTTGCTGGGGCTGGTGCGGTCGCTTTTGCCTGTGCTTTCGCTGGAGCTGATTGTGATGTTACAATTTTACCAGTGCGTGGGTCTACTCCATACCTCGCTTTTATTCTTTCCATCTGCTCTTCTTTCTTGGCAGCTTTCCATTTTTCCCAGTACGCATCATTATTATCGCTACTCATTGCTACTTTCCTTTGTGCCGTTCTCACTGGTGTCTCCGAACCTCCAGAACCAGCACTCATTGTGCGTTTTTCCTGGTCTATCCTCTTCTGCAATTCATCTGCTGAATTGTCCTCACTGCTTTGCTTTTTCATGTTTTCCAACATGGCAAACGAATTGTCCTGGTCTCCGTCTGTTTCCATAAACGCCCGTTTGCGCTGCTCCTCTTCACTCATCGCACTTTCTTTATCGTCAGTTACCGCTGTGGTGTCGGTTACCGCAATATCCGAGTTCAATCCTTGCGTCTGGGTGGTATCTGCTTCTTCTGCTTTCGCCTCTTCTCCGCTTCCGCCTCCAAGAATAAAGAATATTCCTATCGCCGTGACTCCTGCCACTATCGACGTGAATATTAGTAGATTCCTCTTCTTCTTTAATGCTTCACTATTTCCCATTCTGACCTCCTTCTTCTTCTTTCACCTCTTTTACTAAATCGTCCAACCCTTTTTGTGTTTTTTCATCAAGTTGCTTTTTGGGCATAATGTCCTTGTGTAATACGTCTTGCTTCTTCTTTTCAAGCGCATCCACTTTTTCTATCTTTGTGTTTTTATCGTGTATATGCGTTATTATTGATACACTTATCTTTACTCCGATAGCTACTACAAAGAAAACAAATACTATTATGAAGTATTTTTTTCTTTCCCCCACTTCAACTTTATTGAGATGTCCGGACAATCTGTCCGTATATTCCCTTCCTCTTTTTTCTACTCTTTCCGTCACATCTTCTATCTTTTGACTTATGTGACTTCCGCTTTGTGTTTCTTGCGTTTCCTCGGCAGTTTCTTCTATCTTTTCTTCTTCCATTTTATCTGTCTATTTCTTTAATATATTGATTACTTCTGATTACAAAATTGGTAATACAAAAACCATTCGGGTTATTCATTGTCCTATCGGTCGACTCCATCACACAATCCGTCTTGATTGCGTGAAATTCCACTTTGTGGTCATAAACCATTGCCAGTGTTCCACTGATAACGGCACTGAAACTCCCATTCTGATTATCTTTTACCTTTATGTCGTCAAGACGGTACTCCGTGGCTATTCCTCCAGCTATCAACTGTGTATAATAGCCTTTTTCTTTCAGTATTCCGTACTGCGTCTGGACTGACTTGTCTCCAAGCGCGAAGGCTCGGCTCATGTTCTTCTGTATGGACGCTGCGTTTGGTGAAAGATTGAAAAAATAATCATGAAAACGTTTTAACTCCGCTTTCGCCTCTTCCCCCCTGTTCGCCTGCATATTATGCGCCTTGGCAAACATCAATACGCTGTTTTGATCGGCCACAAAGATATTTTCTACAGAACTGTCCGCTGAATCCAGGACCGATTTGACCACATAACAGGTGAACAACGTGCCTATGATGGTTATTGCAACCATCATGACTTTGGCCGACATTACCATTCCTGATATATCTGTCTCTTTTTCTTCCCCTTTTTTCATTGTGCTACTTGATATATAGTTGATTCATTGCCACCATCTCCTCCAGTATTGTTGCTTGTACTTATATCTGAATTATCTACTACTGACCAGTTCTTTATCAAAAATCCATTCGGATCTTCATCAGAACGTACCACATTGATAAGCTCGCACTTCGTTACAAGTTTCCTGATGGTCGTGGTCGTGGCCTTGACTATTGCCGTCCGCCCTACCATGACTACTGAATAGGGATAGGTTCCGAAGTCTACACTCACACTGTCACAGACATACTCACATCTTATTCCTGCGGTACAGATATTATGAAAGAAGTTGTTGTCTTTCAAATTTCTGTATTGATTGTAGACAGAGTTGTCCGCCATCAAAAGCGCACGCTTCATATTATACTCAATCTGGTTCATATCTGGATTCAGATTGAAAAATAATTCGTGAAACCTTATCACATGAGCCTTGGCTTCTGCCATTCGGTCGTCTGACGTGTTTTGATTCAATGCTGAAAGATTAGCATCCGCTCCTTGAAGAGAATATATCTTTTCATTTTGATGTGATATGAATATCCTGGAATAGACAAAACAGAATCCTGCCACAATAAGATTACTCGCCACTACCAATATGACAAACAACCTTACCACCGAAAAGGATTTCTGTATGTTCTCTAATGTCTTTAACATATTGTCCTTCTTTTTATTTTTTTTGAACACTTGCTACTGAGAACATTCCTTTTACCGCACTTCTTGCAGTTCCTCCTACTTTCTTAGCACTGTAACCTCCAACAGTTTTCGCTCCGCTTCCTACTGTTGCTGTCGCCTGACCTGTCAATGCTGATGCTCCTGCCGATTCTATAATCATACTGCTTAAAGAAGGAACACACATATACAAGACTATTCCAATTATTCCGACTACTAACAGTAAACCTCCGCCAGCGCAAGAAGATCCAGCTTCAGAACCTGATTCGGTAATTACATTTAATTGAATACTTATTACATGAGAATAAAATTGCAACATTACAAAATTGACCATGTTTATTATTCCTATTGTAAGACTGCAATTTAAAAATCTGGATACCCAACTTCCTATCATGCCTGAAAACATCGGAGTAATCGCAAAAGCAAAAACAACTGGCCCAAAATACACTAAAATGACTTTTACTATAAGACTGAATATCAATACCGCTATCATTGCTATAAAACAACATATACAAACGCAGGTCAAAGCAAAATCCTGTAATGCCGTTCCTACTCCTTCTCCTATCGCCGATGCCGATATGCCTGACAATATACCGTCGTCTTTTTCTTTCTCCTGTTCCTCTTTTATTTTTTGTTGCTTTACCTTTTCCTCGTACGCTGTTATTTTCCCCTTACACACTTTTGCCTGTGACTGGACTAAAGTGGTTGTCGGCTCAATAATCGCATTTGCAATGGTATCGAGAAACGTCACAAAAAAAGAAAAATTTAAACATATAAATCCTATCACAAACGGACGGAAACAGGAATATATGTCAATAGAACCTCCCTGACACCAGCTTTTCCAGATTTTATCTCCTATCCAGAAAACTGCGAACAATGCACATAGAGAACTGGCAACCGATGTGACAACATTCACATTGGATGTCGCTGTCTTATATATTTCTCCTAACTCTACTACTATTGAATTTACTGTCGAATTTGACAGTACATCTACTGCTTCTGATAAATATGACATTATTCTTTACCCCCTTTTTAATTTACTTTTAATCTCGCAGCCGAATTTGTTATTTCGGGATCTGTCGTCAAAAAATCACTCTTTAAATTGATACTGAATGTACTTCCCAAACTTTCTTCTCTTTTGCATCCATTCAATTTTACTTCATTCGTCTGTCTTGCTTCTTCTTTTTTCTTACTGAATTGAGCTCGCAAATAATCTATCTGACTTCTTATCTCCTTTAATGCAGTAAATTGGTCCATATACGTTTTTCCGTCGGTTTCAGTCGTCGTCTTTTTGGCTTCTTTTACTTGCTCTAACACTTCTTCAAGCAAATTCAGACTCTCTACATAATATTCATATTTCTCATCTGTATTCAGATATTCATAACTGTTAAGTCTTTCTTTAAAAGATGAAACGTCTGCTGCAAAATCTTTGGCAGACTCTACAACTGATATGAATGACTTACAAGCCTTTATTGCTGCTAAGGCCTTATCCACATTTTCTTTGCTTTCTTTCATCATTTTATACTGACTTTGGAGTGTCTGGTATTGCTGAAACATACTCGCTTCTTGGTTTACCATTTCTCCAAGCTGATCACTAAAAGAGATGGCGTTCTGCGCCATCATTGAAGGGTCTGTTACAACTGTCTGTGACTGTACTGTCCCTTCATCAACTGGAGACATATAGCATATCAAACTGAACACAAACATTCCGCCGAATACTACGGCGATTCTTTTTTGTCGCTTTTTAATCATTTGTCGTGTATTTTTATATATTCTTTAATTGCTCTTTCCATTGAACCTACTTTCTTTTCTATCAGTAAAAGCTCTCCTTTTTCTTCTTTCTTTGTGGAATATGTCAACTGTTCTTCCCTTGATACTTCCACTCCATATACAGCCGAAAATGTTCCGTTAAAGGAGATGAACACTTCCTTGTAAGGAGGTCTGTTTTGAAAATCAAGGTCTTTGTTTATTGACAATACCAACGCCTTCTCTTTGTCTGACAAAGCCAAGACTCCCTGTATCTCGTCAAAACGATTCAGAAATTTGCTCTGGTCAAGCAATATCTTTTCATCCGCATTGTTGATGATGGCATTTTTGACTATCTCGTTGCCGATGATGTCGTCCACTTCCTGGGTGACCACCGCCACTTCTCCGTTGTGCTTTCGCACTGTCTTGTAAAGATATTTTATGAACTCGGCGGTTCCTCCTTTGGATATTGCTTTCCAGGCTTCCTCTATCACTATCATTTTTCTTTCATGGGGAGCAAGCCTGCGCATCTTTGCAATAAACGTATCCATCAAAACCAATGTGACTACTGGAAACAAAACTTTGTTGTCCTTGATATTATCCAACTCAAACACGATAAACCTTTTGTGTAAAAGGTCAAGCATCTCCCTACTATTCAAAAGAAAGTCATATTTGCCTCCTTTGGCGTATGGTGCAAGCACCTGGAGCAAATTGTCTATGTCAAAATTGTCTCTCTGGACGCCTTGGTCCTGAACATATTTCTTGTAGTAATTTGAAAGAAAGTAATAGAACGTGTCAAAACACGGTCTTATTCCTCCTTCTTCGCCGTACTTGTGTTTTGTAATCAACTTTATATAAAGGTTGATGGCGGTGGTCAGCTGGGTTTCTTCTGACTTCGTTATCTTTTCATCCTCGTTCTTCCATAACACACACAACAGACTGCGCAACTGTTCCAGCTTTTCTTCACTGTAAACATAATCCTCTACATAGAAAGGGTTAAAACTTATCGGGTGCTCCTCTGTATAGGTATAGTAAATTCCATCTTGCCCGTGTGTCTGTTCTCTGATAAGGTCACACAATCCAAGATAACTGTCTCCGACGTCTACTATCACCAGGTGGTCGCCTTGCTGATATTTTTGTGACATCATTACATTTGTAAAAAAGGACTTCCCTGAACCTGATGGACCAAGGATAAACTTGTTCTTGTTTGTCGTCCATCCTAAATCCATCGGATAATTAGAGACATCCACCCTTACTGGCACGCCGTTCTGGCGGTCGGTAAGTTTTAATCCTAATCGGTCTTTTCCTGTTATATCCTTGTAATTGCTCTCGAAATTCAAAAAACAACAGGACTGGGGGATAAAGGTTAGAAACCTCATTTCCCTCGGATAGTTGGAGGACGCTCCTGGTATTCCTGCCCAAAACAACTGCGGAACTATTCCTTGCACTTTTTCGGCAGTACAGGCAAGTGATGACATGGCTCCGGCAACTTGCGTATTCTTCTTTACAAGTTCTGTATAACTGGTGTCCCAGGTCAATATGTTGTAACCTGCATATACACATTTCTCGCCTGTAGTGGTCGCCTGGTTCAAGAAGTCATCATTGAACTCCTTATTTATGGCATTCTCTCTACTTATCGCAGAAAAGGACTCCATGTGTTTTCCTTGCACTTCCAACCCTTTTAATATATCGGTCGAATCTCCGATAAATATATACTGATTGTATATGTGATTGAACGGCAACTGCATACACAACTGTGAAACATAACAGTTGGATAGCTCGCTCACATCCGTGGAGAGTTTTTCGTTCCTTATATCCGGAGATATGACCGATGGAATATTGGTCAGGTCCCCTATACTGTAACAGGAAACGTAATTGTCCCCTATCATTAGCTCTTTGTCTACATTTAGATGGAGGTCTTGCAATACTTCATTCTTTCCTGTATAATTTAAAGACATATACTGCTCTATCATTCCAAAATGATCGGGTGTCCCTATTATCTCGTCCTTGCTTAGTTCCTCGATATTGAACCCGTTTTCTGATATGATATGCACAAACTGACCAACGGCATCCATGAATTTTCCCATCCGTTCGGGACTTAATTGTTCTTGTGGAACTATTTTGTTCCGTAAGATGGCATTGCTCATACTTGTGTTTGAAAATCCTTTCTTCGTGCTCATCGTTACATACACATAACAGATGTGTCTGATGTAGACACGTCCGTCAAAATGTCGCTTGCTGGCCTTTTCCAAGAAAGAATCCCCTGAATCTGTGTCCTCATATTCACTTTCACAGAAGATGTCCTGCTTGTGAACTATCGAATAAGTCGGAAGGGCTCCCACTGCCCTGCTCCAGGCATCGTGAAAACTCTCTATCTCCTTTGTCGAGCTTGTATATATCTGTGGCATCTCCACCTTGAACAGACGACTTATGTCTCCAGATTTTGATATTAAACAATTCCTCTCGTAACTCATAAGAGGGAAACAGTTTTCTATCTGATTTGATTTTATACTGAATTTCATCTTTTCTTAACTTCTATAAGTTTGCTCATCCTTTTGGGAGCAATCCTGTCGGCTGTCATTTTTCCTGCCTGGTACTTTGTAAATCCATTCTCTCCGAACTTCTTGCTTCTTCCCATCGAAAACAAATAGCCCACAAAAAAGACGCCTGCTGCCACTGCTATCCCGACAACCGTATTTATCAAGGCAAATACAAAATAGGCTCCCAGGGCCACTACAAATGAACCTCCGCACCATATAATGTAAACCCCTCTCAATCCGAATATGTCAAGAGGACGTCCTACTCCCTTGTTTAATGTGTATTCCATTTTTTTTACAAAAAAGGACAACACCACTTCCGCAATGTTGCCCCAATCTAACACAATAATAAATCTGATTAAATCGATCCTGCAAAGAAATTCTTTATTACCGTTATGGCAATAACGGCGAAGATTAATCCGCCTGCCCAGCCTGCTATTGTCTTGCTGGTATCTGGGTCTGAACTCTGGAATTTGCTGTAACAGTGGTATGCGCCAACCAAGGCCATAACCGCACATATTGCATAAAACAACTTGCACGCACCGTCAAAATAACCTTTTACAGCTCCGCTGGCACTCTCCAGCCCTTTTGCTCCTGCACCAGCTGCATCCGCTGCCATCGCTCCATTACAATACATCAAGATTGTGGCTACAGCTACAATCAGTCTTTTTAAATTTCTGTTCATAACGTTATTACTAAATTTAATTAATTAAATGTCTGCTATACCTTTCAGATTCGCTTCCATCTCGTCAAAGTCATCCTCCATCCTTGCAGATGCAGATGGCTCTTCCGAAGGCTCTTCTGGTTCTTCTCCCCTTGTCGGTTCTTGTTCCTCCTCTTCTCTCCTTGGCTCTTCGTCTGGTTCCTCTTCTTCTTTCTTTTCAGACTCACCTGCAAGCTCTTTAAATTGATTTGGAACAATATCTACCTTTTCTTCTTCGTCATCGTCTCCACCTGTAAACAATGGCACATTGTGGCTATTGTTGTTTGGCGCAAATTCTGACGCTTCTATTTTTGTCACTACAAAGGTACCAATTTCTTGGTTCTCTAATACATCTCCTTCTTCTATTTTTTCCCTTTTTCCTATATTGTCTCGCATCAAGGCATCCATATACCCTGCTCCGTCATCTACCATTGAAGGGTCTAAACATACTTCCCCGTCCTCCAATACATCATTGAAATCAGGCGCATAAACGTTTATGGTCTCAGACTTCATAAACGTTTCCGTATTCTCCTTTACTTTCTCTATCTCTTCTTTCTCCGACGGCTCCGCTTCTTCCTCTTCTTTTGGTTCTTGTTCTTGTTCTTGTTTGGGTTCTTCTTCCTCTGGTTCTTCTTCCCCCTTATTTTCTTCTTCCTCTACTTTTTCTGTCTTATCTACATCCTTGAACATATCCGAATAATATCCATCTTTCTCCGACGGCTCTTCTTCGTCATCTCCAACTTTCTTTTCTCTCTGAAAATAAGAGGTTTCCTTCGTCTTTTTATCAAAATCATAAGAACCCTTCTTTTCCATTTTTTCGTGTGCATCCACACTACTTTCCTTATCTGGACGCTTCTCTAATAACTTGAAGTATATTATTACTATCAAGTTAAAAACAACCACCATGGAAATAACTACAGTGAACCAAGATAAGAATGATACTCCGCTTAACATTTTTATTTGTTGTTTGCATCTTGTTTACGCTCCATAAAAGATTCTATATCTTTCTGGTACGCTTGAAGAAATAATTTTACGCAATTTACAAAAATATTTCTTACATATATTGGTTCTATTGCATTATCTGCTATCTTTTTTAATTCATCTACAATGCTGTTCGGAACACTCATTGTATATAATGCTTCTTTCCTAAACTCGCTTGGTTTAGTGTTTACCACTGTGTCTAACGCTGGTAGCACTATTCTTTTCTTTTGCTCACACAGATATACTTTCTTCTGCTTGTCTCCAAAACTTTGGGACAAGTCTATATCTATATCTTCTTCCCTTTCTTCTTCTTGTTCTTGTCTGTTTTCTTCATTCGCCCTTTCGGGCTTTGGTACTGTCTCTTTTTTCTCTTCTACCTCTACTGACTTTTTCTCTTCTTTTTTTTCTTTTTCTTCTACTGGTTCCGTTGTTGGCTTCCCCAACAACTCATTAAACTCTTTATTATCCATTACTGGATTCCGTTTTATTGGTTTTATATTCAACATATTTCTCTTTTTTTAATCTTTTGATATGATGTCTATTATCTCAGTGATGAAGGCATTTAATCCTTTGTTATACATAAACTCTTTGGCTGGACTCACCACCGTGCTTTTGCAATAGGTATTCCCCATCGCATCCGTGTCACCCAATTTTTGCGCTATTTCTTTCATCTCTGGAAGATTTGCTTTCAGATATGTTTCCATTTCTTCAAATTGTTTCGGACGGACTGTTTCTTTATACCTGTTCCAGAAGTAATACAGGTTCTTCATCCTACATTCTTCATTGTTCAGAATATGCTCTACCAGGAAGAACGCAAACTCTGCGTTGCTCTGGAAAACATACGCTTCTTGTATGAATGGTATAAACACGAAATCACAGTTCTGTATTAAATTGAAAAAATCATTGTTGTCAATGGATCCTGGTAAATCAAAAAATACATAATCATATTCCTGGTTATATTTCTCGATTTTGTCAATCAGCGCGTCCGTGAACGCCATTGTTAAACTTTCTATCACATAAGGCTTCTCGCCTTGACTCATGAATGATTTATACAAACGTGGATCCGCACAGGTGTACTCTCCATTTTCTTCCTTCTTCGGCGTTATACTCGCCAATTCGTTCTCCCTGGCATTTGCCAGACTTTTCTGCCTGGAATCAAAATCCAGTACAGCCACCTTTTTGTGCTCTCTGTAAGCAAGCACACTCGCTACCAGTGTTGTTACACTACTCTTGCCACATCCTCCTTTTTGGGATGCGAATGAAATGATTTTTGCCATAATTCTATTTTTTTATTATTTGACTCTGCAAAAATATCACTTTCTTTATTTCTTAACAAAGAAAAGAAGAAATAAATTAACTAACTAATTAAGAAATTTATTGATTAACTAACAAATAAATAAACTAAGTAAGTAACTAACTAACATATTTATTAATCAATAAATAAATAAACTAAGAAGTAAACTAATAAATAAATTTACTTCTTTCTTGACTTATTAATAAAGTAATCAATAAATCTATTTCTTTATACATTAACTTATTACTTAACTAAGTAAGTTATTAACTAATAAATTAAGAAAGAAAGAAAGAAATTAGTTACTTTTTTTTTAGACCTTATTTTTTTATAAATCAATTATTTGTATTTTTTTTTGTGCCACACTATGTGCCATTTTTATTTTTTTCTTCTCTTTTGCCCCATTTTTTACATCAAATACTGATTTATCTGACTAATTACCAATTCTACGACCTTTTTACACCAAAAAGCCAAAACAATAATTTCTTTTATACCCCTTATCATTTTTCTAAACTTCAGAATTTTCCTTTTTCCTCTCATTTTCTTTTCTGTTTTATTAAAAAATAATGTTCAACTTTTTTTTTCTTCATTTTTCCCCCTTTTTTATTCTCGATGAAGAACTGATGGAGAATAAACACATAACCTGACTCCTCCATCAAAACCTTTCAAACCTGTTAATCCAAAAGAAAAATCCAATCTAATTCATCACCTATTTTTAAAACCAAAAATTATTACTAAATTTGTTTGTCGATAGACAAAAGCAAGATGTGCTTTTTGGTGCCAAAAAAATTCGTCTCCGACTTCATTTTTTATCACCAAAAAGCACCGGGACCCTCGCCTAAAGCGGGTCCCTCATCTCGCAGCAGCTGTCTAATGACAGGCTGCAAAAAATCCTCCGAAGTCGGATTTTAAAAAAAAGCTAATGCAATGAAACGAGAGCGACCATTGGATGAAAAGCCTGTAAAAAATCACAGACTAAACATCCGAATGACCGAAGAGGAACATAAAATTTTTCTGGAAAAATTCAGAAACTCTGGATTCAGAACTCAGAACAAATTTTTCTCCAAACTCATTTCGGGTGCCAGCATCTCAAAAACACAGGCGACGGACATCGAACATTTCAATGAATTGAAAAAAGGGATTCTAAACCTGGGGCGAATGGGGACCAACCTCAACCAGGTGTCTGCAAAAATAAATTCCACTAAAAACCTGGAACGAAACACGGCCCTCGAAGAACTGAAAAAAATAGAAAACTTCGCCGCCGAATTGAGAGACTTAAAAAAACTTTTACAGACAACCCTGGATGCCATTATAAACAAATACAAAATTGACTGAAAAACAGACAATTATAAGACTTTTTTAAAACATGATAGCGGTAATTTCATCGGGTGCGTTCCTTAAAGGAGCTCTGCAATACAACTTTAACAAGGTTGAACAGGGCAACGCTGCCGTGATTTCTGCAAACAACATCATGACTCCGGACGACATAGCAGGCACGAACATGGAAATGGTGATGCAGTCGTTCCTTCCGAATATCGAAAACAACAATCGAACAAAAAATATCACTTTTTCTTGCAACCTGGACCCGGCTTTCGATGATGCAGTCCGCCTTTCCGACGCAGATTTCGCCGACATCGCTAAAGATTACATGGAAAAGATGGGCTACGGCAACCAGCCGTATGTGGTATTCAAACACCAGGACATCGAAAGAACCCACATACACATCGTCTCCATCAGGGTAGACGCTGACGGCAAACGCCTTGACACTCACTTCGAACAAGTCAAGAGCAACAGAATAAGAAAGGAACTTGACCAGAAATACAAACTGATTGAGGAACCAAACCGCACCAACAGAAAAGGCAACGCCATTGATCCAAACAGGGCAAACGACTATATCGAGAAAAAAGGCGCAAAAATACAGGGCTTCGCTGAATCTTTCCCCCTCCATGAGGGAGACAGGGACGTGGTGAACACCATGAGGGGAATCCTCAACTACGTCGAGGAACGCTATTCCCCAAAAGACATCAAGGAGCTAAACAAAATTCTTAGACTCTGGAACATACAGGCCAAAACAATCTCCGTCTCTGATAAAAAAGGCTCACAGAAAGAAGGAGCCGTCTATTCTATCATTGACCGTGCCGGACACCCTGTGGGACACCTCCTGAAAGGCTCCCTTTTCGGCCCTAAACACTCCATATCTGGCCTTAACAAACGTTTCGAGACTGCACAAAAACTTGACAGAACTGTCGCTGTCAAGAACATCGCCAAGGCTGTCAACAAGGTGCTATCGGACTTTAAAACAGTCTCTCTGCCTACCTTCCAGGATGAACTGAAGAAATCTGGCATTGCAGTCCAGATTAATAAGGCGAAGGACGGACGGATGGCTGGCATCTCTTTCATTGACAACACTTCTGGAACGGTGGCAAAGGGTAGCGAACTCGGAAAACAATTCTCCATTTCCTCCCTTCTTTCCAGACTTTCGGACCACGATGAACGCAAAAAACTGTTCAACAAGGACACGCTTTCTGCTATTTCTGCCAATTACAATGACCTGCGCAAGAGCAAATATTTCTACGAAAGTGACTTGATTAAGGCTCTGCCTGATGAACTTTCTTCTCTATGCAAAGGCATTTCAATGACACCTGAAAACAAGGCTACTCTTGATGATTTCATAAATAAAAAGACTGCTTCTCTTTCTTTTGTGGAGGAAAAAGAAAACAGCTACGGACATTCTCAACTGGATATTTTCACTTCCTTTGCTAAATCTCTTGACTCGGATTTACAGACTCCGTTCCTTTATTCTGTCGGACTGACTGTCAAAAATGGAGAGGTATCTCTCATTAATAGGACTTCCATTTCTGCTAATGATATGCCTTTCTGTGACACCTGTCCCGATGACAGAACCACACTTCCTCTGCCAAAAGAACTGAAAAACAATATCAAACTTTTCGTGAACTCCGAGGGTAAGCATGGCAACATCCTGGAACTGGAGAAACAAATCCGCTCCAGTGTTTTCCGTGTCAGCCCTGACACTTTCAAATCCGCTGTCAAACTGCTTTCTTCTCAATACAACCAGGACAGAAAAACCTGCTTCTACGAAAGCAACTTTATCGGCAAACTGGATAGTCTTAAACAAAACTATTCTTCTTTGATTGCCGAGAAACTGAACCTGAGACCACAAAGCGCACTCGCCATCACGGAGTGCTTCTTCGCTGGAAAGACCAAACTTCTTCCTGCCGTTTGCCACAAAGAGGCTGACTTCGCTAAAAACAAGATTTCCGATGCGGTCCACTTCGCTGTGCTTGTCGCTCCAGATAAACGACAGACCTTGTTCTCCGCTATGGGCATTTCGGTGACTTTCGATGAACACAAACAACCTGTATTCTCGATGGCAAACAACAAAAACTTCTCTTTCAAATGGAACGAGGTGGCCGCCGATAGACCTTCCGACAGACTGAAAATACCTGCCGTGAACACGATTGTTGTTCCAGAACTGTTTAGACAGTCTGACTCTAATGTCCTTTTCAATAAACACGACAAGGCTGTCATAAAGGCTTTTGTTTCTGAACAGTGGAGTGGAGTAGACCTCTCCGACAACCACAAGAGCCATGTGCTGCCATTGCTGGATGCAGATGCAAAGTGCTCTTTGCAGAAACATATCAATGGTGATGTGTCGGCTCGAATTATCAATGATATGCAAAACGCACCTGTGAAGGAGGTTGTCTCCGAACTTCTGCTTAACGGCTTCATTATAACCCCTGCACTAAGAGCTGACAATACCAGGACTTATGTGATAGGTCGGCCTGGGGACGATTTCAAAAACAATGTGCAACTGCCTGTGACTCTCGTTGAGACTCTCAAAAACTCCAACTACGACAGCATATATCCTACGGTGCGGTCGTTCACTCTCTCCGATAAGGGATTTATTACTCCTAAATACAAGACGATGATGCAACTGGCTACTGCCAAACGCTCTGACAACCCTGCAACCGTCCAGTCTGTCCTTAACAACATGGCCAGATTCAACAGACCGCTTGCGGAACACCTTGCTGACTCGTTCAACAAACACCACGACTATAACGAACTTATTAATAAGGTTTCCTCTTATGATGGAAACATCTCTCACCTTGTCTCTGACAACAACAGTCACAATTCACAAGAAACGTCCTTCGCTTCTTCCCTGTTTGACAAGGATGCCAAAATTGACAATTCTGAAATCAAGAAACATATAAACAAACATAAATTATAAAATGCCTAAAGAAAACGAAGAGGCGCAGAACAAGATTCTGAAACTCATTAAAATTGTAGGCTTTCTGGCCTACCTGTTCAATCTAATGTGGTACGGATTCCCATTATTCAAGAAATTTGCACCATTCATGGCCCCACATCTCCTTGATGTGGGACTTCACTTTTTACAAAACAGGTTCAGCCTGTTTAGTCATCCATACATAACTCTTTTCTGGCTGATACTCTGTATCGGAATGTATGGATGGTGCGATACTGGAAAACGAACATCAAAATATACACCTCCATTTTATGTGAAGTGGCTGCTGTCGCTGATGGTCTCTCTCAAACTTCATGAACCTTTCGAGTACACAAAGGAACAGAACGAGCATGGAGTGATGATTACTGTCAAACTTCGGGAACGACAGGACGGTTGGGCTGGACTGGTGGCTGGAATACTGCTTATCCTTCTTTGCCCTGTGTTCCTTATCCACTTAAACATTGTTACATATATTTTATATTTCCTTGTCTCTTTTCTCGGCTTGTCTTATTTCACTTTCTGTTCGGCCTTCATTCATAGGACTGTCAGAACGGAGGTGGACGACGATAATGACAATTCTATCCAGGAGTCGTTTCAACAGAATACTAAACTGATTGAATCTGACATATCTGTGAACCTCCGGACTAAATTTATGTACCAGGGGAAAATCCAATACGGCTGGATAAATGTAGTGAACCCTTTCCGTGCTACTGATGTGCTCGGCACACCAGGCTCTGGTAAATCTTTCGCCATCATAAACGAATACATAAGACAACACCTGCGAAAACTGTTTACTATGTACTGCTATGATTTCAAGTTCCCAGACTTGTCACTAATTGTATATAACCACATGAAGTGGAATGAAAACAACTTCCTGAAAAAATACGGAGTGAAACCTCGCTTCTGTGTAATTAATTTTGATGACCCTCGCAAATCTCTTCGATGCAACCCTATATCGGCAAAATTCATGGGTGACATCACGGACGCTTATGATGCTGCTTACACCATCATGCTGAACTTGAACAAGTCTTGGGCTCAAAAACAGGGTGACTTCTTCGTTGAGTCTCCTATAAATTACCTGACTTCCGTTATCTGGTACCTTAAATCCGTTGAGGGGGGTAAATATTGCACCCTGCCTCACGCTATCGAGTTCGTGAACTCCAAATACACAGAGTGTATTCCAATTATGAGTATGAATCCAGAACTGGTCAATTATATGTCCGCTTTCTTTGAGGCTTGGGAAGGCGGTGCACAAGACCAGCTGCAAGGTCAGATTTCTTCTGTCCGTATTCCTTTGTCTCGTATTTCTTCTCCTCAACTATATTGGGTGATGTCCGGAGACGACTTCTCCCTTGACTTGAACAACCCAGAAGATCCAAAGGTCCTGTGCGTCGGAAACAACCCTGAAAAAAAGGATATTTACGCAACCGCACTCGGCCTTTACAACGGACGTATCGTGAAAGTCATCAACAAACACAAGAAACACAAAATATCTCTTATCATTGATGAGTTGCCTACCATGTATTTCCGTGGCCTCGATAATCTTATCGCTACCGCCCGAAGCAACAAGGTTTCTGTCTGCTTGGGCTTCCAGGACTACACACAGCTGATTCGTGACTACGGTGACAAGGAAGCAAAGGCTATCATTAATACTATCGGTAACTTGTTTTCTGGCCAGGTGACTGGTGACACGGCTAAATCTTTGGAAAACCGTTTCGGAAGAAACAAACAGAAACGAAAAAGTGTTTCCCTCTCCGAAAGTGGAGAAAGCACTTCCATCTCCGAACAAAATGATATAATGATTCCTGCAAGCAAGATTTCCACTCTTACACAGGGCACTTTCGTGGGAGCTGTCGCGGATAATATCGGAGAGGAAATTTCTCAAAAAATATTTAACGCACAAATCCTTATTGACATCAACTCCGTAAAGGCGGAAGAGAAGGCTTACCAGCCTTTGCCTACTTTCTACTCTTTTGATAACAAAAAGGTCGTGAAGGGCATCAAAGAGACCTTGGTGGACTTCTTTGTAAAGGATAAGTCTATGTACGTCCTTCTTGCCGAAAACCAACAGGAACTGGCTTCCATTGCTTCCATTTCGGACGTGGATAAATTTATTTCTTCCCTTTTTACAAAAGAGGGCTCCCATGATACCAAACTGGCTGAATCCATTTCCAATTACGGACATGAGATAATTAAGAAAATTATCACTTTCCAAAGTGAACTGGAAAACCAGACTAACAGAATAGAGCAGGACGTAATTGACAATGAGTCTGACTTCGAGACTGCCAAAAACAAAATCATTGAATCTGTCGCCGAACTGGTCGAAAATATAAAGGACTGGCTTGAACGGGAACGCAAACAGAAAAAACCTGATGGAGTGGTGAGTGTATATGATATGATTTCTTCTCTTATCAAAACCGTAAAATCAACATCTTTTGATGACAGATATTCTCTTATCCGTAACACTCAATCCTCTATTGACAAGATTGAAAACTTTTTCAGAAAAATGGCTGGCTTTAAGTCAATACTGCAAAAAACAAGAGATGCAGCCATGCACGAAAAATTAAAAGAGAATGAAAACCAGATAAGAGAGGACATTAAGGCTTTGATAAAAAGACAGATGGATATAATAATGAACGCAACAGAGGAGCAGCCTGACCTCTTTGACCTGAAAAAACGTGTTGAAAAGGCTAATGGCTAATACTAAAAGACATGAACGAAAGATACTTACTACAAAAAGGAACCGAAACGGATTCCTGGTGTTGCACCGATACTCAATATAATATTGTATGTACCTGGAAAAACAAACAATTCAACGCCACCCAAAAGGTGACAATGCTATACGACAACATACAGAACGTCGGACAACTGGCAACCGCTATGCGTGAACTGGGTGACTGGCTTTCTAAAAATCATCCTGATAAATGCTTCTGATTATGAATGAGAACGTTCTTGTAAAATTGATACAGGTAAGAAAATTCCTGGGACTCTCCAGACAAAGACTTGGAGAACATATCGGGGAAGAATACCACAATATCCGAAATGTGGAAACTTCTGGCGGTGCAGGCAAGACGCTTATCGCCATTCTGACCTATTATTCTTCACAGGGTATCGACCTTAACAAACTTCTGGACGACTCCCCAGATTATCCTTTCGTATCGTCATCATTGCCTGATGATATTTTCTGATTATTATTAAAGCCCAGCTTTACCTGCTGGGCTTTTTACATAAAAAAAGCGACCCGATTTTCATTGAGCCGCTTTTGTCTTTTTTGAAAAATTTATTGTCACAATTCCATAATGGTGCGATTAAGAAAATACAATATTTAAATTTTTCAATTCCATAATGGTGCGATTAAGTGTTCTTCAGAACACGGCAAAGATACCCAGAAATATCAAAAAAACAATCCTATTCTGAATATATTTTTCAAAATAGGATTTCGGAACTTATCATAGAACCGAGTTTGACCAATACATTTACAAAGATAATAATAAAGGGGGAAAAGTCCGCTGGGACTGGAGGTTTCCGACTGCTAAATAGCTGAATTTCAGAAAAATAAATCAAATAAAAATGCCTTCTTACTTTGTTTTTTTCCGCTTTTTTTGTAATTTTATATAGTCAAATAACAAACAATTTTAATAAATAGATTTATGAAATATCAAGGTGTTTTGAAAATTTCTTGTGATAAAGAAAAAAAAGAAACGATGGTGGACTTCGTCTCTTACGTTTATTCCCATTTCCCGTGCCAAGATTTTTTCTTCTCTTCAAGAGAAAATGTTTTAACTCATAATTACGTTTATGTGACATTCGCACAGGCGAAGGAGGTCAAAAAAAAGGTTTTGGCTTTGGCTAAGAAGAGGGGTATAGACTGCACTATCGTTGCAGAAGAGGGTGTTTTCCCTATTGATTGGGTAGCTCTTAATAATCCGGACTGGTTCGGCTAAGATGATTTATTGATAATTTAAGGGAGGACAATTTTTTTGCCCTCCCTTTTTTTAAAAATTTT
>CALMUD010000235.1 GCA_937872735.1 uncultured Bacteroidales bacterium | reverse complement strand
AAGAATACTACGAAAACACTTCCATTATGGACACGCTGAAAGGCAGTGCCTACACTGGCTGCGACAGCATCATAAGGACCAACATCATAGTTCATCAGCCAAACACACACCGCATAGCCATCTTCGGCTGCGGCAGTGTGACCTACAACAGCAAGGACTACGAAGCCGACACGACTCTCAGCGACACTTTGGCCAACCAATTCGGTTGCGACAGCGTTATCATTACCGAGATTCACGCAATAAAGCCTAAAGAAGAGACGCTGGTGGTATCTGGCTGCGAATCTGTCAATTACAAAGGACTAACTTACAAAACTGGCACCAAGCTGACCGAGATAGAATATGAGAACTATTTTGCCGACACTTCCATGGCAGCCGCAAAAATATCGGGAATAAAATATGACGAAAGCAACAGCATCCGCTGCCAAAAAACCAACAGAACTGTAATAATTGAGATTGGCACACACGAAGAACATATAAACCAGATAGACAGTTGCGGCGAGATAACATTCCGAGGTAGAACGTATAAAGAGTCTATTGACATTGTTGACTCATTCACCTCAAAAACTGGCTGCGACAGCATCATTATCAATCGACTGACGGTGCACAATCCAACCATAGGACATGAATACATAAAAGGATGCAAAGTGGCTTACTACGATAGCAAAGCCTACAGCAGAGATACCATACTGACATTGCACCTTACCTCCAAATTCGGATGTGACAGCACTTCAATAGTAAACATACATGTGAGCCGGCCAAGCGAGACTAACATCAACCTGTCGGACTGCAACCTGGTAACCTATGAAGGCGCGAAATACACGCGTGACACCACTTTGGAACGCTCTCTGATAAACACAGGGGGATGTGACAGCGTGGTACACGTTTCCATAAAGGTGCTGCATCCAAGCTACAATCTGATAACCATCGACAGCATGTATCAGGTAATATACAACGGACGCAAATATACCCGAAGCACAGTGCTGCACGACACGCTGGTCAACAGCGAAGGCTGCGACAGTATCATCAAGGTGGCTATCATTATTGAAAAAAGCCTCGACTATCCAATCATAGTCAACAAATACAACAACTATATGCTGATATGCAACAACAATATCGGCAATGATAAATACAATTCATACCAGTGGTATAAAAATGCAGAACCCGTATATGGTGCCACCAAACAATATTACGAAGAAGACCAAAAACTGAATGGCTGCTATCAAGTATATGTCACTACCACCGACGGGCGCGAATACTTCTCCGAAAATGTATGTATAGAGGAAGAGAAACAAATGAATCTCTACCCTAATCCTGTGAGTCAGGGCAGCAATATCACAATTGACTACAATTTTACAGACGTACAAAAGAAAGGATTATATATTGACATTTACAACAGCGAGGGTGTGCACGTCTACAGCGACTATCCAAGAACCTTCCCGATCGAGATTCCGATAGCTTGGAACAGTGGCTACTACTTTGTTCTGATAACCACGGGTGAAGACAAGACAATGGGTGCCAAATTCATAGTAAAGTAACAAGGACCTCGAACAATGCAAACGAATATGAAAACGAACAAGATAATATACAGCATAGGCCTATTCCTATGTATGACTGGGATGAACCTGTTGGCTGCGAACACCTCTCGAGGAGGGAATGCAACCTACGACTTCAGTCCGGAGCACTCTATATGGGGCAAAGGTCCCGTCCACCCCATCGAGCCTGAAGGTGCGGACAAGACGGCTAAGACCGACTCTTTCATCACTCCATTCGACACTGTGGACCTATCAAAACTGAACATGGAACGGACTATTGCCAACGACATAAAGAGCATCAAGATTGACCTGATGCGTAAACGCAGTGTCCGTCAGACTGTACCTCTGATAAATGACGACTCACATTCCCATTTGGGTCTGAGCCTCCAAGGCGGCTATTCCTCTCTGCTCTACAGTTCAGACTTTGGCAACAGTAATGGAGGATTTTCGCCTGGATTCAGCATCGACTACCTCTACTTTTTCCACCAGCGCTGGGGAGCCCGCATTGCCATTGGCCTGAGTTCATCAAAAAGCGTATTCAAGTCAAGTGGCGTATACACTGACCAAAATACATACACAGACTATGAGGGCGACCAACTAAAGATGAGTTACAAAATAGCATCAATAGAAGAAACCGACAACACCCTGCTGCTGGAAGTTCCTCTAATGGCCTGCTACGCCTACAATGACTGGATAATATCCGCTGGACTGAAATTCGGGTTCCCAATTCATATAAAATATGATCAGGATATGAAAGGGGTTGACATCACCGGCGAATATTCATTTGCCTACCCAATAACCGATGCCGATGCCATTGGGGCAGGACACTGGGACAAAATAAATACCAGTGGAAAATTTGAGGACAACTCCACCTATATTATGATAACAGGAGACTTCGGCCGAAAATTCAGATTGGGTGACCAATTTGACCTGGGTACCAGTCTATTTGTAGACTATTCTCTTAACAGTGTAACCATGAGAGCGCAAAACGAGAAGAGCAATGCCCAATGGGAAAGGAATACAAGCGATATCTACAATCTGATTAAAGCTTCTGAAATCAAAAGTGAAGCAGACCTTCCATCAAAACAATATCACGCCAGTGTGCTTTGCAGCAAACAAATGGATTCTGACAATCGCTTGATTGACAAGCTGAACTACTTCAATGTGGGATTAAAAGTGACACTCTATTTCAGCAGTTACGGAAACTACACACGCGAGGCCCAAGCTGAAATAGACCGTAAAGCCGCTCTGATGAAATAATGACCGAACTCATAACCATATTAGGCCCTACAGCTTGTGGCAAAACCGAATTTGCCGCACATCTGGCTGCGAACCTTGGCACCGAAATCATCAGTGCTGACTCCCGACAGATGTATCGGCGCATGGACATTGGCACGGGCAAGGATCTCAGCGAATATGACATTGAAGGCCAACACATACCCTACCATCTGATTGACATTGTGGAACCTGGTTATAAATATAACCTGTTTGAATATCAACGCGATTTTCTTATTGCGTATAACCAGATACATCAAAAGGGAAAGACTCCCATACTATGCGGAGGCACAGGTCTATACATCGAAAGTGTGTTGAAAGGTTACCGCCTCAGTCCCGTCCCTGAAAATTCGGAATTAAGAGCCAGCCTGGCCGACAAGAGCCTTGCAGAACTGGTGGAAATACTCAAGCAATATAAAACGCTGCACAATGTATCAGACCTCGATACCGTAAAACGGGCTATCCGCGCCATTGAGATTGCCGACTATTATAAGAAAACAGAAAAAGAAGAAATCCCTTTTCCTAAAATTGGCAGCGTGATTATAGGACTGGAGATTGACAGAGAGAGCCGCCGAAAAAAAATAACCCAACGTCTGGATGCCCGACTGCACGATGGCTTGGTGGAGGAGGTCAAAGGATTGATAGATAGCGGAATAAATCCTGAGGACTTGATATACTATGGTTTGGAATATAAATATGTTACAAACTACATTATCGGCAACATCAGTTACCAGGAAATGCGCAATCAACTGGAAATAGCCATACACCAATTTGCCAAAAGACAAATGACATGGTTCAGAGGAATGGAAAAACGGGGAATCCACATCAACTGGATTGATACCACCCAACCCATGGATAAAAAATTAAAGCAAGCCATTGAGCTGATAAACAAAAATTAAAGTAAAATGTATCAAATAGAATTTTCATTAAAGCCCTACACCAAAGGCTATCATCTGATAACAGAAGAGATAAAGAGTCATCTGGCGCAATTACCAGAAACGGGGATATTGAATCTGTTTGTCAAACACACCTCATGTGGATTGACCATCAACGAAAATGCAGACCCCGATGTCAGAGAAGATTTTGAACGGGTATATAACAAATTAGTACCCGAAAACGCACCTTACTATGCCCACACCATAGAAGGTCCTGATGACATGCCTGCACACATAAAAAGTTCAATGATAGGAGTCAGTCTGAACATACCTATCAGCCACGGAAAACTGAACTTGGGTACATGGCAGGGCATTTATCTTTGCGAATTTCGGCACCATGGCGGAGCCCGAAAAATCGTAGCAACCATAATGGAATAAGAAATTCAGAAATAGAAATACAATACTTTTGCACAAAAAAATTTTCAATATACATTTTTTAATAGTAATTTCGCAAACTGAAAATTGACTAAAAAAACAGCAGCAACTAAAGAAAGAAAAAATATATGGCAGAAGAAGTAAACGAGTTCGACAAAGTTCTGATGAAATCCGAGAATTTCGTAGAGGACAATCAAAAACCTATACTGATAGGCTTGGTAGCCGTAATACTGGTAGTGATAGGTGCATTATATTACTTCATGGGATATATGCCAACACGCAACCAAGAGGCATCTGAAGCCATGTTCAAGGCAGAGCACGCATTCGAGGCTGATTCATTCAAATTGGCATTGAACGGGAACGGAGCTACAGAAGGTTTCCTTTCCATCATTGACGACTATAGTGGAACAGACGCAGCAAATGCAGCCAAAGCTTATGCCGGTGTTTGCTACAAGAATATGGGCGACACAAAGAATGCGCTCAGTTATCTGGAGGATTTCAGCGCTAGCGATGGTGTGGTAAAACCAGCCATATACGGAGCTATCGGCGACTGCTATTGGGATGAGAACCAGACAGACAAAGCCATCGAAAATTATAAGAAGGCCATTGACAGCAAAGACAAACTGGTATCGCCTATCTACATGAAGCGTCTTGGACTGCTCTACTATCAGCAGAACAAGAAAGATGATGCTTTGGCCCAATTTCAACAGGTAAAAGACGAATACTCAGAATCAATAGAGGCGCAGGACATTGACAAATTTATCAGCCTGTGCGGCAAATAAGAGAATAAAAAACAAGAATAAAGAAAAGCCGCATACAAGTGCGGCTTTTCTTGTCAGATAACAGACCAAATAAACACAAAAATGTCGACCACCAATTTATCAGCCTATAATGCCAACACGGTACCGGACGCATCAAAGATGCGTTTTGCCATCATCGTATCAGAATGGAATCAAAACATCACTTTCGGAATGAGAGACGGAGCCATTGACGCACTACTGAAACAGGGCGCCAAAGAAGAAAACATAACTGTAAAATATGTACCAGGCAGTTTTGAATTGGTGTTTGCATCAAAATATATACAGAATGCACAATCCGATGAGGTGGATGCCATCATAGCTCTTGGCAGCGTAGTACGCGGAGGAACTCCCCACTTCGACTATGTATGTCAAGGCACCACCAACGGATTATCGAATCTCAATGCAGACCCTTGCAATAAGATTCCAGTGATTTTCGGGTTACTCACCACCGACGATATGCAGCAAGCAGAAGACCGATCTGGTGGAAAATTAGGCAATAAAGGTGTAGAATGTGCTATCACAGCAATAAAAATGATTGATTTCGTTTGGAATTGTAAAAAATAAGCTTTAATTTTGCATCACTTTCCAAAACGGAATGGGTGAATACCAGAGTGGCCAAATGGGACAGACTGTAAATCTGTTGGCTCTGCC